>NZ_JBEGDL010000007.1:0-261569 GCF_040813775.1 Ammoniphilus soli | reverse complement strand
TTCTTTTGTTGTTTCATGATTGTTGTTGATGTTACAGACTTTCGAAATTCGGGTTAAAGGCTTATGTAGGAGATAATACGGTTATTTTGCCCTTATTAAACGGCGTTCAGCACATTCCTGCCCTAAGCGAATCCTTCCCATTAACCCTTGGTGCTGTATGCTTTATCGAATCTACCGTCAATCTGGAAGGACAAGTTATCCAAACGAGTCAACGGCATGATATTGTCTTCGGAGAATGGGATGGAAAAACTACCGACCGCGAGAAAAACATACATGAGCTATTTAGCCAGGCTCGTTTTAAAACCGTTTTAAGCGATGACATTCAAACGGCCATGTGGAACAAATATGTATTTATAACAGGTTTAAGCGGCATAACCACCTTAATGAACTCCGCTATTGGACCTATTTTAGAAAGTCCTTATGGTCAGCAGCTTTTTCAGCAACTTTTTGAAGAAATCAACCAAATAGCCCAAGCAGAAGGCTTTGACGTGTTTTCCCCCGAAAAAAATATCAAGATCGCTACCGCCATGGGCCTCGGCATGAAAGCATCGATGCTAAGGGATATGGAAAAGGGGCTGCCGATCGAGGCAGATCACCTGCAAGGCCATCTTCTAGAGCTAGGATCTAAGCACGGTATCTCTACTCCTTTATTGAAGGTTATCTACAATCGGTTAAAGGTATATGAGCTTAACCGATAGCCGTTAATGCCCAAAGGTCCTTCGACAACAGGAGAAAGTCCGCTTATTTCAAGAAACTGGGTGAAAATGCTTAAAATAAAAGGAAAAAATCCGGCTATTTTCTTAAAACATACAAAAAACTCGTATTTTAAAAGAATTACCGGAGGAAATCCGCTTATTTCATCCATTTTCTATTCATTTTTTTAAATAACCGGAGATTCTCCCGTTATTGTCAATTGTAAATCCATCTATGGATTGCAACCCTCATTTCACCCTATAACCCCTTGCTTCTAATCTCCTCCAGCACGCCATCCCATAGAACACTGCGTACTCGAAGTGATTTTTCAGCCACACTGATAGCCTCCTGCATCTTCATCTCATCATCACCGCACAGATCGCTTAACAGTCTCTCTGCCAACGGTCCATGTTGATCGCCGTCGAGCTCAATATGCCTTCTCAAATAATACTCCAATCGATCATTTGAGGCCCCTTCCGCTTTAAGCGCGTCTAATAAAGATTGAAACATTTCTGGTATAAGATCTTCCCGACCATAGAAGAACGCGGCTGCCACCTCATGAGTTTTACCATTTGCGGCTAATTCCAAGTTGTACATGACGAAATTTTGAACCGTGAGCGGAATATTCTCCACTTGCAGGGCATCTTCATAAGGCACCCCATTCAAGACATCTTGAATAAATTGACGAACCGGCTTCGTATCCGCACCGGCCTCCTCCATGGCTTCTAGATAAAGCTGAAAATGGCTAGCAAAGCCTCCCCTTCCATCCTCATCAGATTCTTCGCCAAGAACGATCTCATTAATAAAACGACTGTAGGCAGGGTTTTCATAAGGCATCCACGGGACCGAAACCGATGTAACCGATTGCTGCAGCCTTTTTAAAAGGCTCATAAAGTCCCAGACGGCAAACACATGATGCTTCATGAAAATCTTTACTCTCTCCGCACTATTCATCTCTCTATAAAGCGGGTGAGACAATAATTCGCTTCTAATGGCATCAAACTTTGTAAACTCTGCTGTCTTCATGAGAACCCCCTCTTTTGCAAGTGTTCAAAAACCCTTCATTAGTCTAACTCTTTCATTATGTAAGTTCAATAAAGGCGCCCACTATCCTAGGAAACCTAACTTTTTTAGTATGAGCAGGCGTTATCTCCTTCACACGCAAATCAGTAAAAAACAAAAAGAGTCCAACATATCATCAGACTCTTCTTCTCTGGATTAAAGCTTGTACGCTTCCCAAGCTTCTTTGATTTTGTCGGGATCAAACCCGATAATCATTTCATCACCGATCTTAAATGTCGGCGTCATGTTTGCCCCCATTTGGATCAATTCATCAATATATTCCGGCTTTTCCCGGATATCCCGAACTTCCAAGGGAATCTGCTCTTCTTCCAGCCAAGCCTTGGCCGTAAAACAAGGGGGTCAGGTCGGCTGAGAGTACATGATGACTTTTTTATTATCAGACATGGTTTTCACTCCTCTTTAGCCAATTACTAACCCATGGGATTGATTTGAGAGATGAATTCCTTTGCCTTCTTCTGGACGAAGGCAAATACCTCGCGCTGCTCATCCGTCAAGGAACCATGCTCCTTCTCAAAGTCAGCCTCGAGAGTCTCAATATATTTTGGGAGCATCTCTCCTACAGAATTCAACATTTGTTGCAGCATGGATAAATCCATGTTTGTTCCCCCTTTAGAATAGTATGTAACTCACTATACTATACCATGTGCCGGATTCCAATTTCTATTCTTAAAGGGCGCACTCTTCTATTTCAAATCCCAAGTCTTCAATCATTCCCCAATCCGCTGTGGGTTCCTGACCCGCTGTTGTTAAATAGTCACCGACAAAAATCGAATTAGCCGCATATAGGCCCAGCACCTGTAATGAGCGCAGGTTCACCTCACGACCGCCTGAAATCCGAATTTCTTTCGTAGGATTAACAAACCTCATCATGGCCAATAGTTTAAGACATTTACGAGGATTTAGCTCTTGGCGGCCTTCCAAGGGAGTTCCGTCAATGGAGTTTAAGAAATTACAGGGAATGGAATCCGCCCCTACTTCTCTTAGGGCAAAAGCAATGCCAACTGCTTCTTCATCCGTTTCCCCCATCCCAAAGATCGCACCCGAGCAAGGGGAAATCCCGGCATCCCTAGCCTTCTCTACTGTATCCACTCGATCTTCATAGGTGTGGGTAGAGCATATATTCTCATAGTTTTCTTTGCTGGTATTCAAATTATGGTTGTAGCGATGAACCCCTGCATTCGCTAGCTTTGAAGCATGCTCTTCATTTAAAAAGCCTAAGCAACAGCAAATTTTCAGATCCGTAGTCGACCTAATCTCTTCTACTGCACTTACTACGTGATCAATTTCCTTATCAGTGGGGCGACGTCCTGAGGCAACAATGCAATAGGTACCTGCCTTACGTCGAATCGCTTCTTGAGCCCCTTCTACAATCTTCTCTTTCGTTAACCAAGCATACTTGTCAATGGGGGCTTCAGAAACGATGGATTGGGAGCAGTACCCGCAATCCTCTGGGCATAATCCTGATTTTGTATTGATAATCATGTTAAGTTTGACCTTTTTTCCATAATAGGCTTGGCGGATTACAAAAGCTGCCTGAAGGATATTGAGCAACTCCTCGTCAGGAGCTTGAAGAATCGAAAGCGCTTCTTCCTTGCTTAACTCTCTTCCATTTAATACATCACTCGCAAGCTGTCCCCACTCTTTTTTCTCTATCGTCTTTGACATGGTATTCATCCTCTCCTTTAGTTCACGATAATTTGTTAACCAAAATAATATATCTAGTTTACATTTACATTATAATATCATGACTTAAAGATTATGGCAATTTTTCCAAATGGATCTCAATACAAAAAAGCCCCATCTTGGATTACCTCCACTGATAGGGCTTTTCTTTGTTGTTACTCAGAAACTTGAAAACCAATTCTCTTGGCTGGCTCTGCTGGCATAAGATGGGCCTCAGGCTGCGGAACCACAGGGTGAGGCGTATGGGTTTCAATCTCCGGTTGGTTCGTATGAGTAATTTCGTCCGGAATATCGACTAGCGGTATTTCTGTTCTTTCATCCATATTCATAAACGTGCACCTCCTTCTTCTTAATTTGCCCTCCCCTCTGGTTTCTAAGCACAATTATTTTTAATGAAAATGGAAAATGTCGGGCATTAATACTATTAGTGTAAGAGTTAGAAAGGAGGGAACACATTGAATAAGTTTGCTATCCAATATACTCCAACTGGAGATTTACTCGATTCAGAAGGGTTTTTATCCTCTCCAGAATGGCTGGAAAAAGATTTAATGTTGTTTGAAAGCCAGGAAGATGCCGAAACCTATTTACACGAAGATTTATTTGGTTCCAATGGACAAGGACTAAGTCATGAGATCATCGAATACCATGGCTAGATTTTTAGTTAGTTAATTAAATAACTCCTAGATTTCGTGCCGTTTCGAATAGATTCTAGAGAACTGTAGAATTTTTGACACCCAAAAAAGCTTTAGTAAAAAAGGGCACCCCTAGTACTAAGGGTTGCCCTTTTATTATAAACCGAGGGTTACCCCCGATAAGCTGCATAGGCCAATAAAGCCCAGCCAATTAGAAAAGCTACACCGCCAAAGGGAGTAATTGCACCGAGAACTCTTATACCCGATAAGCTGAGTACATAGAGACTTCCAGAGAACAAGATTATTCCGACCAGTAACGCCCAACCAGACCAAGTAAGCATAGCCGTTGAAGCTAGTTTTCCGCCCAAGATACCTATGGAAATTAACCCCAGTGAGTGAAACATATGATACTGGACACCCGTCTGATACACCGTTAGCATATCTTCGGTTATTTTTCCCTTTAAACCGTGCGCTCCGAAAGCCCCTAGTGCAACCGTTAGAAAAGCATTAATAGCTCCTATTGCAACAAACGTGTTTAACATGAACAAATCCCTCCTGCTAAATACTCAACGTTCTTATGATAGCAGTTGCTTTTCAATTCCGCTACTTATTCCCGGTTCATACTGGGCAGAACGGTTCGAGTTCTAATGGGCAGGAAAGAATATCATCTGTATGGCAAAAAGGACTCCAAATACGTATAGGATCGGATGAACTTCCTTAAAAAACTTTTCCATCACTAAGCCCCTTTTTTTGGATTCAAAAACAGTCTTTACTATAATTAATAGGATTATGTGCATAGATAAGGGAACCTATTATCTGACTTGTTCAATTTAATCCTTTTATTATTGCTGATATAATGGTAATTAAATTAATAAAGGAATGATTAAATCTTATGCATAAAGATGAAATCTTAAAAGAAGCAGAGAATTTTGCCCGCAGGGAACTGGAGAAAGACAGCAGCGGACACGACTGGTGGCATATCTACCGAGTAACCCAGTCTGCCAAATCGATTGCGCTTGAAGAAGGCGCTGACTCCTTCATTTGTGAATTAGCGGCATTATTACATGATATTGCAGATGAAAAAATTACTGGGAACGAGCAAGCTGGCTTACTCAAGGTGAAGGAATGGCTTATTCGTCATGATGTAAAGGAGCACGATGCGGAGCACGTCATGGAGATCATCTCCTCTATGTCATTCAAGGGTGGAGGGAGACCCCCTATGCGCACTCTCGAAGGCATGGTTGTTCAGGATGCAGACAGGCTAGATGCGGTAGGTGCTGTAGGGATTGCACGCGTCTTTGCTTACAGTGGCGCTAAAGATCGCCTGATTCATGATCCCGGGAACGCTCCTCGCGAAAACATGACCGCAGAAGAATACCGACAAGGAAAAAGTACAGGAATAAACCATTTTTACGAAAAACTCTTGAAGCTGAAAGATATGATGAATACTTCCTATGCTAAAAAGTTAGCCGAGCAACGTCATGAATTCATGGTCAACTATTTAAATCAGTTTTATTTAGAATGGGAAGGCAAGGCCTAAAAAATTAGTTAGTTGGTTAACTTTCTCTAATGAATCACCAAGATAAGCCAATTTTCGGCCACAAAAAAGGGAGGTTCCTCTTCTGGAGGCCTCCCTCTCCTACCTATGAGCTCTTTTTTAAATGGTCTCCTACCGGAATCTTAGATGTAGTCCAAAGACTAATCGACGTGATAAGGAGCGAAACGATAAATACGACTTGAAAACTCTGGATAAGAGTAATACTGCCTTGTGCCAGGTTTAGGATCCCCCCCACTATGGCTACCCCAATCGTTGTTCCAATGTTTCTTGAGAAAAGCTGAATCGATGTAGAGATCCCCCGCTCCTTATATTCCACTGCTTCTTGCACCCCAATGGTAAATGCCGTCACGGAAATACCAAATCCTAATCCAAGAATAAACATGATGATCAGCAGAAAGGTATAATTCAACATAGGGACTAAAGCAGCAAGCAAGATTCCTCCTACTATCAAAAGTAGGATTCCGGTTACAATAACCCTCTTATACCCTAATTTTAAAATAAATTTCCCCGCTGGTACTGATCCAATATTCCATCCTAGCACTTGTCCCATGAGAATTAATCCACTTGCAAGAGGGGTGAAGCCTAGAATTTCTTGCGCAAATAAGGGGATAAAGAAGGGAACTACAAACAGCCCCATCGTAACGATCATCCCCGAAATATTTAACCACAAAATCAAGGGATTTTGAAACATCTCAATACGTATAAGCGGATGTGTTTTTGTCCTCTGGTGATTAACAAATAAAACAAATAATATGGCACTTATAATTACCAATCCAACAATTTCCCACCATGTTTCTCCTAAAGTTGCAAACAGTAGGGTCCCGATTGCAATACTAAGCAGGATGGCTCCTTCATAATCAATCGTCGTTTTTTCTACTTCACCTTGATCCTTAAAGGTGAGAAAACCAAGTATGGCTATAATTCCTACCGGGAGATTCAACCAGAATATCCAGCTCCAATGAAGGTTTTCGATAATCCAACCGCCTAGGACTGGCCCGGCAATCCCAGCGATGGCCCACATACTGCTAAAAAGCCCCTGGATTTTCCCCCGATTTTTCAGATCGTAAAGATCTCCTGCAATGGTCACGGTAAGCGGCAATACCCCACCGGCTCCCAATCCTTGTATCACTCGAAAAAGGACCAACTGCCACATGCTTGTAGACAGAGCGCAAAGAGCAGAGCCGATAAGAAACAACCCAAGAGCCACAAGGTAAACATTTTTCCTTCCGAAGCGATCAGCCAGCTTCCCGAAAATCGGCACAGTTATCGTACTGGAGAGCATATAGGCCGAAAACACCCAGCTGTACAGCTCCATATTATCCCCAAGTATCTTCTGAACCTCCGGCATAGCTGTGCTCATAATCATCTGGTCTAATGCAGCCAAAAGCATCCCTAAGGTTATGCTTGCAACAACAACCCATCTTTTCACGATTCCCCTTCTCTCTGCCCTTCGTTTAACATTCATTATAATTGAAATAACAATAGAACTAAAATAACTTTTGTGTTGAAATCAACTTACCCACAGCATACCGTAAGTTACTCACACGTTATCCACATAAAAATGTGGATATTTTGATTTCCGACCTTCCTCGACAATTTCCTTGGAAATACTGCAAACCTCAGCAGACTTTTGTCAATTTGGCTTTTTTCCTTATGTATGTTACCATAAGCCCCTAAAGGGGGGAATGAATTATGAGTGGACTGGGCATAATTGCCACGATCTTCGTTATTAATATCGTTTATGTCTCCTTATTTACGGTGAGACTTATTTTTGTAATGAAAGGTCAAAGAATGCTTGCTTCTTTTTTAAGCATGGTAGAGGTATTTGTTTATTTAATCGGATTAAATATTGTACTGGCCAATATCGATAAGCCCCTTAATCTAGCTGCTTACTGTATTGGTTGGGGGACAGGTGTTTACTTAGGAAGCAAGATTGAAGAATGGTTGGCTCTTGGTTATGTGACCATGCAGATTGTAGTAGATTCTTCGGAAACCAAGCTAGCCTCTATTTTACGGGCAAAAGGATATGGCGTAACCAGTTGGCTTGCGGAAGGAAAAGAAGGACACCGTTTAACAATGCTCGTATTAGCCAAGAGAAGCAATGAAAAAAAGCTTTTGAGTACTGTTGAAGAATTAGCACCAAAAGCTTTCCTAATTTCCTATGATCCAAGATATTTTAAGGGCGGGTTCTGGACCAAACGGTTAAGATAATCTAACCAAGCAATGGAGAATAGTGCTCTCCCTTTAGACGCTTGAGATAAGCCCTAATCTCGATATCTTCTTCGAATATGTTTACTCTGCGTTGCTGAGGCATCGGGAAACGTTTCATTAATGCACTCGATAGGGTAATGACCATCGGAATAACAATGGACAATGGAGTCCTAAAAAGGATCTGGCTATCCGTTCTCCAATCCTTCAGATTCACTATTCCGACTATCCCTACATTACCGATAGCTGGCAGTTCCTTCCCAATTCCTGCACCTGGACGAAGGGGACCCGTGAAAACAGAAAAACTTTCTACATAAGAAAAGGTTCCTAGGGCAGCATCGATAGCAATAATAAATTTTCCTTTTGGAACTTCCAGTATTTTTTCTTTAATATTCTTTGCATCTATAGGATCCTGTAAAGTTCCAAACACATTGGCATAACCATTGGTTTTAAGATAGGATCCAACCAAAGGTCCCAGGCAGTCCCCGCTAATTTGATTGGTTCCAATACAGAAAAACACAACATCGTCACGGCTTACATGAGGGGGAATAAGTTCAACTAAGGATCTTAAAACTTCCCCCTCTGATTTAATTACTGGTTTAGAGTTCGCTTGAGGCCATAGATACTTCTTTACAAATCCCAACAACTTGCTCGCTCCTGTCTCATTCCTGTCTTCTTCTTTATTGTACCAGGTTTTTTTTGTTTTTTGCACCTAACATCAAAGTGTCATCCTTTGTTCAAAGTTCAGTTGGAACAAAATACATGTACTTCCTTGCTTATTCCAGGAGATAATATGAAGGTTCCTTGATCTTATTTCTAAGGAAGGGCGGAATGCAGCATGTCAGAACAATTTGAACATCAAACATCCCTCCCCGAAGCTGTTCCTGACCATACTCCCGATCCTGATGCGATCCCAACTGAAGTCTGGGAATGCGAATCTACAGATTGTAAAGGCTGGATGAGAAAAAACTATTCATTAGAAACCACACCGGGTTGTCCTTTATGCGACTCGCCAATGAAATCTGGGACACGCATGATCCCCCAGCTCAAGAAAGTTTTAAGACGTAGAGGAATTAATTTTGCTAGAAAAATACGCCATTAAAATTGCCTTACTAAAGATCCAGGCCAAAAGAACCAAGATTGGCTTGGATCTTCTTATTTAACCTTCTTATTTAACTTAATGGATTCCATGAATTTTATTGAAAATTAGGAACGCTATAGGTAAAATAGAACTATTAAACGAATAAAGAAAGGCGGAGAAATAAAGGCAAACCTACTCGAAAGATAGGGACGCAAAGCCATGGGTCTAAAGCTCTACTTGAGCCACGATTGCCAGGTTGCCGATAAGCCAATGTTGGAAGTGTGCTAAACGGCTATTCTTTTTAAGAATAGTTTTTTATTTTTCCCAAATTTACAGAAAGAGCTGATTGATCATGACATACAACGGAAAAATCTCACAAATAGTAGAGACACTCTTCCAAGTTGTTCCCACCATCATCCCTTTCCCTGTCTCTTCAGGAACCCGTTAAACAGATTCCGCTTGTCCGCGAACCCGAATGGGGGGTTCTGATTGATGTTACTGGAGATATACGGGGCCGGCTACTAGTGAAAGGAACTTCTGAGACCTTTGGATTGCTTGGTCAAAATCTATTTGGTATGGCTTTAGAAGGTGAAATGCTAGAATCGTTCACTGGGGAATTTGGTAATATGATTGCTGGAAACTTATCCGCTCATATCTTTCAAAAGGGCTTCTCCATCGACATTACTCCACCAACGATTTTTTTTGGCTCGACTAGTTTCAACGAGTCTGAACCTGCTCTAAGTATTCCTGTCCAAATTGAACAAGTTGGAAACATGGATATAGCTTGGTTATTACATAAGTAAAAATAAATATGTTGAGGGCGAGGTAGGAAGCTTTGAAATTTATTTATAATATGCGCATCTCCCGGAAATTCCTGATAGTCTTTAGTGCCATTTGTATGATTTTGGGCAGTGTGGGCTACTTAGGGCTCTACCTGCTGTTTGAATCGAATTCCCATCTTCGCTCAATGTATCAGGAAAGATTTATACCCGTTATCCAGCTCATGGAAGTCAACAAGGCTCTCTCCGAAAATACCGTCATCTTAATGAATGCAAGTGCCATAAGACAGACTGCAGACAAACTGAATGCTGCCGTTGGGCAAAATCTTGAGAAAGCTAAACAAAATATCGAAGCCTTCAGCAAGCTGGAGTTAACAAAGGAAGAAAAAGATTTGTTCAGCAGCTTGCAAACCCTCATGGTTGCCTATGAAGCTAATACCCGACAATCTCTTCAAATGGCTATTGATGGAGACCAATCTGCCTTAGTAATGAAGCTAAATGGTGCCTCCACACAAAAGAAAGCCCTAGAAGATACCATTAATGCACTAGTAGAAATTCAAAGTAAAAAGTCTGGGGAATTGTATACTGCATCGGAACAACAATATGACCAGTCAAGAAATATAATTCTAGCCATGGTATTTGGCGGCATCTTGCTTTCCATTCTTTTTGGTACCATTCTTACCCGGATCATTGTCAGACCGATCAACCAAGTGAAAAATCGCCTACAGGAAATGTCTCGTTCCGGGGGAGACCTTACACAGCGAATCAAGGTCAATTCAAAGGATGAGGTCGGCCAATTAGCTCATGAATTTAATTCCATGCTAGATAGCATCCGCAACATCATTCAAGAGGTGCTTCACCGTTCAAAGCTTGTAACCTCCACCTCAAGCGAGCTGACCCAAAAAGCGGTTCAAACCAGCCAATCCAGTGAGCAAATTGCGATGGCCGTTAAGCAAATCGCAGCGGGAGCTGATACCCAAGTACAAAGCATCACAGAAACCTCTGTTTCAATGAACCAAATGTCAGCAGGTGTCCAACAGATCTCCGCTAACAGCCAGGAAGTAGCCGCTACAGCTAAGCATGCTACCCAAATCGCTCAAACAGGCAGGGAAACTATTGTCCATTCTATGGAAAAAATTGAAACCGTGACTACAACTGTGGTTCAATCGGCAGATATGATGAGAATTCTAGGCGAGCGTTCTCAATCCATAGGCAAAATTGTGGATGTCATTACAGGGATTGCAAGCCAAACGAACCTCCTCTCCCTTAATGCCGCCATCGAAGCGGCAAGAGCCGCCGAGCATGGGCGAGGGTTTGCCGTAGTGGCCAATGAGGTCCGCAAGCTCGCTTCAGAATCGGCTCAAGCCGCTCAGCAGATCTCGGAAATGATCAAAGAAATCCAAACGGAAACAGCCAAAGTAGCTGAATTTATGGTTAAGGGAACTACTGAAGTTCAACAAGGACTGACTGCAGCTAAAGAAGCCAGGGATTCTTTTGAACAGATCCATGAGGCTATAGAGGTAGTAACAAAACAGATCACAGAGGTTTCTGCCGCTACAGAGCAAATGGTTGCCGGCACCGAAGATGTACTTTACTCTATCCAAACAATAGTTAACGTGGCCGAATCAGCCACCGATGAAACAGGCCGAGTTCATGACTCAGCAGAAGAATCTCGACTACTTATGGAACAGATTGTGTCGTCGACTAACTCCATGACTGTAATTGCTCAAGATCTTCAAAAATTAGTTGGTCAATTTAAAGTATAATCATGATAACAGGAGTTTCTCCTGTTATCATGAAATTCAGCCTAAAATTGATCAAAATAATAGGAGAAACTCCCATTATCATGTAGACTCCTGAAAATTCAACCTATGGTTAACCGCTCCCTCACATAAAAAACCCCTTGACCAAACGGCCAAGGGCAAGTCGTGGAGGAGAAACTTTTCGAGTTAGGATTATTAGTATAGACAAGATTCAGGCGAGATATACTCCACCCCCATAAAATGGAAATCCTTAACGTAATGTATTTATGTAAATAAAAATAAAGGAGTGATTGCCAGTGCTTAGAGTGTTGCTTTTAGCCTTCACCATGCTGTTAAGTCCTTTATTTATTTTTGGATTTCATTCAGTGAATGCTGAAGACCAGCCTTTTGACGTTGTGGTGTATGGAAGCAATATAAAATTTGATGTTCAGCCCTTCATTGAAGATGGCCGTTCCCTAGCTCCTGTGAGACAAATAGCTGAATCCCTTGGTGCTTCTGTCGATTGGAAAGGGAATGAGAACCAAGTGATTTTAAAAAGAGCAGGTATGACTGTCACCATGAAAATTGGTCATGACGTGGCTCATGTAAATAATAATCCCGTTAAACTAGATGTTCCCCCTCAACTTGTCAACGGTCGCACCTTCCTCCCCATTCGTTTTATCGCTGAATCACTTCAAGAGCCAGTCTATTGGGATACTCATACGAAAACGGTATATATTGGACACAAGTAAGTTGAAACCCGTTCGCAGTTGGACTTATTGCAATCACATGAATGCCACCATATTCAGGGCTATTATTTTAGTCCGCCGCTTGCTCCTGGACTAGTTACGTCCTATTTTGACAAAGTATTTCAGGAGACGGCTGTCTCAAGAGGGCGGTAAACCCGTCCTTTTGATGACAGCCGCCTTACCCCAATCCTGCAGGTATCCAAGCCCTATCCTCTACTTCTTCATCAACAGCGTGACACTCTCGACATGAGAAGTCTGGGGGAACATATCCACCGGCTGTATCCAGCTCAGTTTATAATCTTTCCCTAAAATATCGCAATCCTTGGCTAGGGTAGATGGATTGCAAGAGACGTAGACAATTTTTTTCGGTTTTACTGCTAGCAAGGTTTTGAGTAATTGTTCATCACAGCCAGTGCGGGGAGGATCCACTACGACCACGTCAGGCTTAAGGCCTTGTTTGACCCATTGAGGCAAGAGCTGTTCTGCTTTACCCGCATAGAATTTCGCATTCCTTATCCCGCTTTGTTCAGCATTCCGTTTCGCATCCTCGACCGCTTCCGGAATAATCTCGATCCCTCTTACTTCCCCTGCATCGGGAGCCAGCCACAATCCAATCGTCCCGACTCCACAGTACGCATCAACGAGTAATTCCGTTCCCGTCAGACCGGCAGCTTCTTTCACAGCGGTATACAGCTTAACCGTTTGTTCAGGATTTAACTGGAAAAAGGCTCTTGGTGAAAGTGAAAATTTAACTTCTCCCAATCTCTCATCTATTGTAGCTTGTCCCCATAGCACCCTTGTCTTATCTCCAAAAATGAGAGAAGTCTTTTTATCATTGATGTTTTGCATAATGCTTTGGACAAAGGGCATCCGATGGCGAAGCTCTAAAATCAATTCCTTAACTTTCGGAATGTCATCCGTCATCGTGACAAGGGTTAATTGGGCATCCTCCGTTTGAAAGCCTACTCTGGCGACGACGGTACGAATAACCCCCGTTCTTTTCCGTTCATTGTAAACAGGAATACTGAGTTGCTCCAGCACTTCTCGAGTCGTTTGTACGATCTGATTAGTCAGAGGATGTTGAATGGGGCATTCCGAGATATCAATTAATTGATGCGTACCAGCGGCAAATAATCCGGTCACCACCTTACCGTTTGCTAATCCCACCTGCAATTGGGCTTTATTCCGATAGCTCCAGGGGTGCTCCATTCCAATGGTATTTCGAATTACAGGCTGCTGATCCACTTTAAAATAGCGGCTAAAAGCTTCCGTAACCATATCTTTTTTAGCTAAGAGCTGGCCTTCATAGCTGAGATGCTGAAGCTGACACCCGCCGCATTCCTTGTATACCGGGCAAGTCGGTTGCATCCGATGGGGGGACTTATCTTTCACCCTAATCAATTCCGCATAGGCTAGATTTTTTTCTACTTTCTTCACCTCAGCGACAGCGACCTCGCCTGGGAGAGCCCCCTCAATAAACACAACCTTTTTCTTGTAATAGCCAACGCCCTCACCATTGATGCCTAACCGCTTGATCGTAACCATGATGACTTGTCCTATTTTCATCGCATCATCTTGCTGTTTTGGCTTTGTTTTCATTCTTCAATCCCTCCCCTTTCAAAAAAAGAGCCAACAGCTAGCTGTTGGGAATAAGCTTATTTTCGAAATAGCCCTTTTACAACAAAGCTAATGTTGGCAGGTCTTTCAGCTAACCGTCTCATGAAATAGCCATACCAATCATTGCCATACGGTACATAAACTCTCATTTTATATCCTTGTTTCACTAATTCCAGTTGGGTAGCTGCCCGGATGCCGTAAAGCATCTGGAACTCAAACAGGTTTCTCGAATAACCGTGCTTCTTCACCAGTTCTTTGGTATACTCAATCATAGATTCATCATGCGTAGCAACCGCGGTGTACGAACCGCTTGCCAAGTGAATCGCGATGAGCCTCTTTAGATTCTCATCCACATCCTTTTTTTCGGGGAAAGCTACATATTCTGGCTCCTTATATGCCCCTTTAACTAACCGAAGATTCACATGCTCTTTCCCTAGCCGCCTAACGTCTTCTTCACTTTTATACAGATACGCCTGAATGACAGTACCTACGTTCTGATGCTTTTGGCGCAATTCTCTTAGAATCTCTAAGGTCATTTCGTTGTGGGCATAATCTTCCATATCTATTCTTACAAAATTACCATACTTCCCAGCCGCATCCAAGATCCTTTGCATATTCGCCATACATAACTCTCGGCTTATGTCTAGACCGAGCTGCGTCAACTTAAGCGATAAATTGCAATCCACTCCGGCATCGGCAATGGCATCTAGTGTCTTTATGCAATAATCGGCCGCTTCCTTTGCTTCATGCTCATGAAAGACGAATTCCCCAAGATGATCTAAGGTACAGCTTAGGCCTTGGCGATTTAACTCCCGGACTTTCATAATGGCCTCTTCGATGGTTTCTCCCGCAACAACCCGATGAGCCCCAAAGCGCAGTCCCCATTTTTTCGCAAACTTATTCAGCACTTGATTTTTAGATAAAGCTAAAAAAATATTCTTAAGCAACGCCTCCATGAGGGGACTCCTCCTTAACTAAATTGACCCATTATATCCTATTATTCCTTTCCTCCCCTTAATTTATTGTACGGAAACGGCGAACAAATGGTGCGGGCGGGAAACCTTGCTTCCTTCCTGTGTTTCCTTAACTTACTACGATCTTTTTCAACCCTTTTCTGATAAAATCATTACTAAGTAAAACGTATCGAACGGAGGAGTTATAGCCTATGTCCATGGCCGCGGATATCGCAACCCTTGAATTGATAGCGGCTGTCCATCAGGTTACGGAATTGGACCAATCGACATATGATAACCTTGTACATAGATTGCAAAAGCAGGTGGCTCATTTCGAATGGGTAGGCATTTACCTTTTAGATCACATGAATCACTATGATCTAAAAGCTTCGTCAGGAGAACAAATGCCTGAATCCATCGCTCGAAAAGCCATCTTACAGGTCCCTATTACAAGCTCATGTGAAGAGGTCCTAGGAAGGATAACCGTAACTAGCAGAACAGCCATTGCTTTTGACGAGTCTGATTATACCTCACTTGAGGCTCTTGCCTATGAAATTGGAAAAAAGCTAGAACATGCTAGAAAAAAGCTTGATTAGCAGGGCTTCTTGATATATTGCTAAAAAAATCACCAGTAACGATTGAGGGTTACTGGTGATTTTTTAAGAAGGATTTATGATATAATGCGAATTGAGGTGAATAAATGTGACCAGTTGGCAAAAAATCTCACTACTATTAGCTTTAATATCAGCCTCCTTCCTTTCCGGTATTGGCATTTTTATTGCCGAAGCCAGCTTAGCCGGCATACTCCTTTGCTTGTTTGGAGCGATTATGACTCCCGGGATTGGATTCATGCTCAAGAAACGGTTTATCGGAAAAAACTAATGTCCCTGATGATTTGAAGTAGTTATACTTTCTAATTTCGTAAAACAGCCTTAGCTCTCAAAGGACGCTAAGGCTGTTTGTCTATTAATCAACAATCAAGTAACCTACCATCGGCCCATTTTGCGCATGGTTCGAATGAGTGTGGCAGATAATTTCGAATGTCCCTTCCTTGTCGGCTACAAAGGACACTTCTGTTTCCCTGCCTTTTTTCACTTCGCCTTTCACACCCAACCCTTTTATCTCAAAAGGATGAAACGCACCTTGTACACCATAGAATTTCAAGGTCACATGGTCCCCTTTCTCAACAAAGATGACACCCGGGTCCCAACGGTATACTTCTATCACCTTGCCATCTTCCATTGTAGCCTTGTATTCTGTCGTTATTATAGTAAACTCTTTTTTAGTTTCGGCTGACCCTATTGTAGCCATAGTTTTCCCGTAATTTTCGACTAAATAATATCCGCCAATGAGTCCGCAAAGAATAATAGCCGCCCATATGATTCTTGAACGTCTAACAATTAAAATATGCTTCATTGGACATCCCCCCTTATTAACTAAGGTATGTCCACATCTCCTTTTTATGACTATCTGTTCAACGGTCCCTGTTTCCTATATACTTAAGGATATTTATGTTTGGAAACTTGCAGCGAAAATTTCACCTGCCCACAATTATTTACCAAAAGGATAATCTCTTGTCATGTAGAAATAGTCCACTATGATTCTAATTAATAAATAAACAAAAGGGGATCGTTATTCATGACAATGGAAGACATTCTGCACGTTAACAGCATTCCTGCTTTGGAGAATGAGTTGAAAAACATTCATAAGGATCAGTTTAATTCACTGGAAGATGACGAACTGATTTCCTTGCTCCTCAGAGAAATGCTTATACGTGTGCGTATTAAACAAATAGAGCAAATTCTACATAGTTAATCGCTTGGAAACATTCTAGCTAGCCAACGGCTTGCTTGGCCGGGAATATGGATTTCCTGCTCCCGCCACTTGATCCGGGCTATGGAATCATCCAATAGGATATCTTCACTCAATCCAGACTCAAGCATCTTACAAGCTAAATGAGTCTCAAGAACCCAGCAAACCGCTTTAAGAAAGGGATTAGATATCATCTCTGAGCCTTTGCCAGGGTTCTTTATTTTCTCCAGCCATTGATTTCTTTTCCAGTGCTCTCTTTTAGAAAGGGTATCCACTATCCATGGTGCTGTGCATTCTGGCGGAAGACTGGTCACAACCCTTTTCGGCTTGCCTTTATGGTAACGGGCTTTTTCCCGGTATTGCCAATGAAAAACAACCCGCCCTTCCATTCTGGAGGTTCCAAACTTCAATTTCCTCATAACAGAAGAAAAGGAAGGTCCGATTTTCTTCAATTGGCCCTCCAGCCAAAAGACTCCTTCATGATACCCCATTCCCCAAGCTTGCTTCTTCAAATCCTCCAATGCAAGAACCAAGTCGGACGGAAGCTTGGCCATCTTATGTTCCAATGTCCAAATCACCCGATAATCCCCTTGCCTTTCTTCAAAGTACTCTAGCTTATAATCCTCAAAAGAAAAACAGCTGGGCTCACCGCGCTCTTTCCGTACCTCCCAATCCCCGTTCGATAAGGCGGAAGAGGCTATGAAGGGAATCGATTCAATTTCCGCTTTCGCTATCCCTCTTTCCCCCTGGACAACCACAAATGTCTGATCAGGCCTCTGCTCTGCTCCGCAATCTAAAGGAAATCCTCCGCTCCCTGAGATGAGCATAGACACTCCCGGTGCAGCTTTATGCCATTCATTCCACTCGTGCTTCGGTGCCATTCTATCCACTAGCAAACTCGATAATTGTTGTAAAACGGTTCTCCAATAGGGCTTGAACATCGATTGCAAAAGGTGGGGGTCAAAGTCCCATTCGGCCTTCCCAATCAACTCAATAGCGGCATGGCTTTCCAAAAAAGAGGAGAATGGAGCTTCCGAATCGATCAGCTCATGGAAGAGAAGGATTTTGCCCATCTCTCCATAGTTCCATCCGCTCCATACTTTTCTTCCCATTGTTTCGCTCATGATTGTGGTAAATTCCAATTGATCCAAAAGGGAATTCCAAATATATAGCATCCCTAAACGTTTATCCGGCATAGTAGATCTTCCTTTTCACACATGTACCCTTATTATACAATGTGCAGGAAGAAAGACATCACTTTTTACTCTTCTGCCTAGGCCGAGGCTTAGGCTTGTCCGCCTGAGGCCTTTTGTCCACAATGTCTCCCATGAAAAGCTCTTTTCTCTCAATCTGCAGACGGAGCTCCTGGCTAAACTTCCTTAAGGTGCCCTCCTGATTTGCGGTAATAATGGAAATCACCATCCCAGCCGCCCCCATTCTTCCTGTCCTGCCTGAACGGTGAATATACTGCTGAACATCCTCCGGAAGGTCAAAGTGAATAACATGCGTCACAGCTTGAATATCCAGTCCTCGAGCAGCCAAGTCTGTTGTCAGCAGCAATGAATATTTTCCAGCGCGATAATTTCTCATTACTGCCTCCCGCTCCGTCTTATAAGCCTCGCCTTGCAGGACTCCGACGGAGACACCCTTATGGCTAAGCTTCGAAGCTAACTCTTCTAATTGAGCGGCATCTTTCACAAAGGCCATCGCTTTGACCTGGCCCATCTTCAAGACTCTTCGCAGGATATCCGCCTTATCGCGGCGCTCACAGACAAAATAAATATGATCAACCTTAGAAGCTGGCAGCTCATTTCGGGAAACTCGAATGACTTCAGGATCGTTCATCATGGCCTTTGCCGTATTTTCCGCCCGTTCCGATATTGTGGCCGAGAAAAATAACAGCTGTCGATCCCTTAAGGTTGCTTTTACAATATCCTGTACAGGATCCATCTGGTTGGAATCGAACATCTGGTCAGCCTCATCCACAACAATGGTTTTCACCTCGTGCATTTTGAGCTTTTTGGCTTGAATGAGCTCTTTTATCCGGCCAGGGGTCCCCACCGCAATCTGAGGATGCTTTTTCAGCTTCTCGATCTGGCGCTTCATGTCGGCTCCGCCAATCAAAGAGATGCTATTGATCTCAACTGCTTCTGTAAATTTTTGAATGACCTCATGGATCTGCATCACTAGCTCACGTGAGGGCGCTAACACCACGGCTTGGAGATTTTTTATTTCCGGGTTGATTCTGTCCAGAATAGGTATTAGATAAGCCAGTGTCTTTCCGGTTCCAGTCGGCGATTCTGCAATGACATCCTTTCCTTCGCTGATGAGCGGAAGGGTCCGTTCTTGCACGGCTGTAAGCTCAGCAAACCCTGATTTTTTCCATGCCTGTTGTAAAAATGGTTTCATTTCATCGATCCGGTTCATCTATTAGGCTCCCTTTATTTCGAATGGACTTGGTTTAATCGTTGTACAGAGTGTAGAACATGGTCAATTAGCGTGGCCATATCCTCAATTTGCTCTTCATTAATTTTCCGCCCAAAATCCACAATAATGTGATTTCTATAGCTTCGGCTTTCTTCCCCATAGATAAACGAAATCTCTTGTCTAATGGCGGGGCGATTCTGCCAAATTTCCCTCAGTATGCTTTCGATTTGAACACATTCCCGTTCCACGTCTTCGATCGTTTTTTGAAAGGCGATCTCCACATGACATCCAGCAAACCGTTCCTCTTTTTCTAAAATCTCAGCTGCTAAGTCCTCCATTTGGGCATAGAGCCTGATTTCTGCTGCCGCATCCCCTGCCGCTTCTTCCTTCTCTCGAAATTGAATCGCATAATAACGCGACATCGTGGATAGCTCTACCCTATCCGTGCGGTTGGTGACCAGAATAACACCGACATCATCCAAATCGTATACCGCCCCTTCTACAACCACTTTCAAGTTTTCATAGATTGTAGGATCAAACAATTGCTGGCCCCCCTTTCCAAAGAAAACTTGGCTAGCGCCAATTCCCTAACCTGACATCAATCCTCCGGGTCATTTCTGATAAAATACAATTTTATCAGAAATGAGGGTTTACCCCTTGATGTCAATTTAGGGAAAAGCTTACAAGTTTTCCTCGTGCTGTCCAAGTTAAGTAACAAAGTTATAAACTCTGACAGTGCAAAAGAAAACACCTCCATATTTAGTATGGAGGCATTTCTCACCTATTCATACACTAATCCTTTTTCTGCCCAAATTCAACCTTACTGGCCAGGATCAAATGAAGCGCATGAGACCACAGCAAAGGACAAGCGGGAGGGCCCCATTGTTCCAGCCATCTTTGATATTCTCCTGGTGCAAGCAAATGATGTTGAACCTGCTCAGGCAAGTGCATCCGCTCATCGAACTGGCTTTCTACCCACTCCAGGTATTCCAATGCTTTCACTTGATTTCCTAACTCTGCATAGTGCCACCCTAACCAACCCGACAGCAGCACCCATTGCCCCCCTCCGTAATAGACATCCTGTGGATATCGGTGGACGCCGCGGTTGTGAAGCAATTGTTGTTCAATCGCCTTCACCGTGTTCAGCATAACCGGATGATTACCCTTTACAACAGCATAAGGAACATGCATCCATAAAAGGGATGCATCGACTTCTTGGCTGCCTATGCTTTTGATAAACCGACCTCCATAGGTGCCTTGGGTGAGAAGAAACTCCTCGATTACAGGAAGTTCTATCTGGATGGCCTGCCTGACCGCCTCCTCTACCCAAGGACATATTGTTTTCAATCCGCCATAAATAGATCCTACTGTCGAAGGATGAACCCGGTCTCCGTACTCTTCCCAGCAATCAAAATTCGGCATCCTCCATAAGGGCAAGAGATATTCCGCTATGAGCGAAAGCGTCGATTTCACCTCTTCCGCAAACTCCTGATCTGACCGTTTCGATAAGTGTTCACTCATCCCCCATAGCCAGGTTCCATAACCGTCTAACTGATAGGTTCCCCACTCCCCATAGACCTCAAATCCATCTACCGTATAACGAGTATGAAGAAGCTGGTCTTGGTAAACTTCTCTTCCTTGTTTAGCCCTCTCGATAACAGCTGTGGCTTTTCCGCGGTAGTTTTCAATAGTTTGTGCAGCCCAGCGATAAAACCGTTCCGCCGCTTCGCGCTCCCCGGTACAATCCAAGCTGTAAGCAATGAATGTCCCATCTCTAAGCCAACTATATCGGTAATGTTCAAACGAAGGAGAAGCAACAAAGGCACCGCTTGGATGCTGATGCTCTAATATCACCTGTTTGCTCCGACTTACTAGCTCCATTGGACCTCCTTGAAATGGATTTTCTTTACTGTAGTTTATGTAGACCCTGAATTGAAAAGAAGAGGCTTGTGGTCCGTGACGTTTTGCGGATCTGCCTCTTCCTGGATTTAAGGCTTAAGGATAACCTTGATGCAGTCATCTTTTTTCTGGTCAAAAATGCCGTACCCATGCTCTGCTTCCGACAAAGGTAATCGGTGGGTAATAATATCCGTTGGATCAAATTCGTTACGCTTAATCATCTCGTAGAGGTCCGGAAGATAGTGAATCACAGGCGCTTGTCCCATCTTCAGCGTAATATTGCGGGCAAATAAATCCCCCAGCGGAAATGCGTTGTACCTTAACCCATACACACCAACCAGTTGGATAGTTCCCCCTTTTCTCACACATTGGCTGGCAATCAAGATAGCCCCCATCGAGCCGCCCTGAAGCTTAAGAGCGGTCTCTACGAGCTCCATAGCCGTCATTTTGCCATCCATGCCCACGCAATCAATGACGACATCAGCTCCCCCTTGCGTCATTTCCTTGAGGACACTTCCGGCATTGTGCTCTTTTGTAAAGTCAAATATCTCCACGTTATTGGTTCGCTTGGCATGCTCCAGACGGTATTGGATATAATCCACGGCAATGACTCGTTTTGCCCCTTTCATCCAAGCAAACTTTTGGGTCATCAGCCCTACCGGTCCACATCCGAGTACAATCACAGTATCTCCGGGCTTCACCCCCGCGTTGTCAACCCCCCAATAAGCCGTAGGGATAACATCAGAAAGGAATAACAGCTTCTCATCCTCCAGTTCACAATCCTTCGGAACGACAAAAGGCGTAAAATTAGCAAAGGGGACGCGGAGCAATTCCGCTTGTCCTCCAGGATAACCGCCGAACGTACCCGTATAGCCGAAAAAGGCCCCGACTTCCCCATTCTCATTGGAATTTGAACATTGGCTCTCCAGGTGGTTCTGGCAATAAAAGCATTGTCCGCAAGCTACTGTAAAGGGGACAACCACTCGATCCCCTTTCTTTACTTTCGTTACGCCGGGACCCACTTCCTCTACAATTCCCATCGGTTCATGGCCGATGATATAATCCTCCTGCAGATTTTCCACCATTCCATGAACCAAATGCAAATCGGAGCCACAGATAGACGTACTCGTTATCCGAACTAGAATATCATCTTCCTTTTCAATCTTCGCATCGGGTACGTCCTTTACTTTTACATCCTTGATTCCTTGGTAGGTTACAGCCTTCATCGTATCCACCTCGTATCAATAGGGTATAAGTAAAACTTTCCCTCAAATGGTCTTTTCATACTCAAATTTGGGTGTTTGCCCTATCTCCAAGCCGGGTATTTGCGGATAGACTATGAGCAAAGGAGTGTGAATCATGAACTACAGACAACAAGCGTCAGTACAATTTCTTCCCCCAAGCGCGATTACCCCTTATATTGGGCAATGGATTACCACAACAGTTCCTACAGAAGGCCAAATTACGGCATATGTCAGCAACTATAATGCGAGAAACGGAATGGTAGATTTATGGGTATACCGCCCCGGCTCTTACCAGCCTCAATTTATGCAGTATCATTATTCAGATCTTATAGGCATAGGTCCTTATTACGGGCCCATCCCGCCCTATCAGCCAGCCCCGCGTCCGCCTGTTCCGCCATCTCCGTTTCCGCCTTCCCCCTATCCTCCGGCTCCCTATCCGCCATACCAGCCTCCTTATCCCCCTCCTAGCCCTAGAAGATCATGCGCCAATTATCCGGACATCTCCCAGCAAATCTCCTGCTATTTAGGAATACTTCCCCCCATATAGCAAAATCTTTCTTTAAACACAAAAGGAGCGTCCCATTCACTCGGACGCTCCCTCTACCGCTTATTTCCGCAGGCGATTTTCCAATTCTTCTTTTTCCTTCTCATAGCCTGGCTTGCCCAGCAAAGCAAACATATTCTTCTTGTATGCTTCTACACCGGGCTGATCAAAGGGATTTACTCCCAGTAAATAGCCGCTGATTCCACAAGCTTTTTCAAAAAAATAAACCATCTGCCCAAAGGTATATTCATTCATTTGATCGATGGAGACCACCAGATTAGGGACACCTCCATCAATATGGGCCAGGAGCGTGCCTTCAAAGGCTTTCTTGTTCACTTCATCCATCGTTTTTCCAGCGAGGAAATTTAAGCCGTCGATGTTATCCGGATCCTCTTCAATGGTCAATTGCACCTTCGGCTGCTCCACATGGATAACTGTTTCGAAAATATTCCGCAGCCCATCCTGAACATATTGACCCATGGAATGAAGGTCGGTGGAAAAATCGAGGGAGGCCGGAAAAATGCCTTTCTGATCTTTTCCTTCACTTTCTCCAAACAACTGTTTCCACCATTCCGCGACATAGTGTAAAGAAGGCTCATAGTTAACAAGAATCTCTGTCGTCTTTCCTTTGCGGTATAGCGCATTTCGCGCAGCCGCGTATTGATAGCTCGCATTGCTCATAAGATCCGGATTGTTGTATGTATGATAGGCATCTGCTGCACCTTGCATGATTTGCTCAATGTTCGCGCCACTCACGGCGATGGGAAGCAAGCCCACAGCTGTCAATACCGAATACCTTCCCCCTACATCATCCGGGATGACAAAGGTCTCATAGCCTTCTTCCGTCGCAAGCTTCTTTAGCGCCCCCTTTTCCTTGTCTGTCGTGGCGTAAATTCGTTTTCTGGCTTCTTCTTTTCCATACTTTTTCTCCATATAATCCCGGAATAAGCGGAAAGCTACAGCAGGCTCTGTCGTCGTGCCCGATTTGGAAATGACGTTAATAGAGATATCCTTCCCTGCCAATACATCAAACAAATGGGCTACATAGGTTGAACTGATATTCTGCCCTACGAAATAAATCTGCGGGGCAGACTGAGCCATCTGATTATAAAAGGTATGGGAGAGCATTTCGATAGCTGCCCTGGCGCCTAGGTAGGAACCGCCAATACCGATTACGACTAAAGCTTGAGAGTCGCTCTTTATTCGTTCCGCTGCCGCCTGGATCCGCGAAAATTCTTCTTTATCATAGGAAAGCGGAAGATCCACCCAGCCAACATAATCATTGCCCGCTCCTGTTTTTTCATGAAGCATCCCGTGGGCGGCTTTCACGAAACCGGACAAGCTTTCAATTTCCTCTTGCTTCATAAATGAAAGAGCATTCGAATAGTCAAAACGTATACTCATTTTCCAACCTCCCCTTATATCGTATTATCCTTTCTAATAAACCATGGCCGTAACCCTTACCTACTTATCTTTTACCATTATCATCAATACACTCTGCCTCCTGCCAAGAAAACTTGCCAAAAAGAGAGCATGTAACGCTCGCGCTACATGCTAGAAAGTAATGATGCTACTAGTTGATAAGGGATGGAGAATATTTCAATTTTTATTATATGACAGTGGGACTAATAATTCAACACAAGGACAAATCCAGTCCCGAAATGTTTTTCACACCAAAAGTACCCCTTCGCCCACTTTGAACATAAGGTATGGTAACTGCCCATAAATGATACCAAAAAGGAGGAGAAATCGTTGAGTGAACTTGAGCTTTCCCCTGAATGGAAAAAATGGACGGATCAAATGGTCCGATGGATTCATGAGCATAAAGAATTCATTTCCACCCTTCAGTCTCAAGCAAGGGTTACCCCTGAGCAATCTGCTGCCTTGAACAAGTGGCAAAAGCGCTTTTCTCAGCTTCTTTACGAATTTGAGCAACAGAACCAAACCCCTCTTACCAATAGCCAGCTTACCTTAAAGCAGCTTTATAAACATGCCCAATACTTAAGAGAACAATTTTTGAATTTTGCCAAGCAACAATTCTCCATCCATGAAGTCCAACCCGTCAGCAATCGCTCAGAGGAAGAGGTTACCGTTGAGCGCCCCATTGGTCCTGTACCGATAGGCGGACATACCTTGCCTCCCTTGCCTTATCCCTATAATGCTTTAGAACCCTATATTGATGAAAAAACCATGAGGCTGCACCATGATGTCCATCACAAAAGCTACGTGGATGGGCTTAATAAGGCTGAGCAAGAGATGCAAAAGGCAAGACAGACCGGAGATTACTCGCTTATCAAGCATTGGGAACGGGAAGCTGCCTTTAATGGGGCAGGACATTATTTGCACACCATATTTTGGAATAATATGCGACCTGGCGGAGGGGGAAGACCCAAAGGGAATTTATTGCGTCAGATCGAGCAGACCTTCGGCACCTTCCAACAGTTTAAGCAGCATTTTTCTGCAGCTGCCGAAAAAGTCGAAGGCGGCGGTTGGGCTTTGCTTGTCTGGTCTCCCCGTTCCCACCGATTAGAAATTCTTCAGGCAGAAAAACATCAGAATCTGTCCCAACAGGATGTAATCCCTCTTCTCGTACTGGACGTATGGGAGCATGCCTATTACTTAAAATATCAAAATAAACGCAAGGATTATATTGATGCGTGGTGGAATGTGATCAACTGGGAGGATGTAGCCTCTCGTTACCAAGCCGCTAGCCAGTTGAAATGGAATCCTTATTAAGGATGGCGCTGCCATCCTTTATTCATTTTCAATCAGCTTATCTAATTTCCTTCTCCGTTTCTTTTCTTTTCGTCTTTCCTCCTTCGCTTCTTCCCCTAAAGCTTTTAGAATAGAAACGCACATCAGTCCCATAATGATCGCAAAAGGAAGTGCCGTGACAATGGAAGCCGTCTGCAGGGCTTGCAGACCTCCGCTTAATAATAAAACAATAGCAATCGACGATTGCAGGAAACCCCATGTAATTTTGACGCGATTCGTAGGGTTTAACCGGCCTTCGGAGGAGAGCATCCCCAAAACGAAGGTTGCTGAATCAGCTGAGGTAATAAAGAAAGTAATAATGAGCAGCGTAGCCAGCATAGATAACAGCTGTCCGAAAGGCAAATAGCCTAGAGTTGTAAACAAAGCTGTAGTAACGTCATTTTGTACGGCTTCTGCAATGTTCAGTTTTTCAAACATTTCAAGATGAAGCGCCGTGCCGCCAAAGACAGAGAACCAAAAAAAGCTAAATAAACTTGGGATGAGAAGAACACCTAACACAAATTCTTTGATGGTCCGCCCCTTAGACACACGAGCGATAAACATCCCTACGAAGGGCGCCCACGAAATCCACCAAGCCCAGTAAAACAACGTCCAGCTTCCTACCCAAGGATTTTGGGTGAAAGGCGAAAGCCGTAAGCTCATCTGAATAAGATTTTGCATATAACTGCCCAAAATGGTTGTGAAGGTATCAAGAAGAAAGAATGTCGGACCCAAAACCAGAGTAGCAAGCAAGAGACCAAGAGCGACGAGCAAATTGGTATTGCTCAGAATCCGGATACCTCGATCCAGTCCTGTTGTCGCTGACAGCATAAAAAGAATCGTGACTACACCTATAATCAGGACTTGTACAAAAGCAGTCGAGGGCACATCCAGAAGATAATTTAATCCCCCATTAATTTGCAAAGTCCCTAAGCCTAGGGATGTAGCAACGCCGAAGGCCGTCGCGATAATGGCTAAAATATCAATGGCCTTGCCGATGGGTCCCTTCACTTTTTCCCCAAGGATCGGGTAGAATGTCCAACTGATCAAGCCCTGGTATCCTTTTCGATATTGAAAATACGCCAGAGCAAGAGCAATGACCGTGTAAATTCCCCAAGGGTGCAGTCCCCAATGGAAAAAAGCATATCGCAATGCCATTCGGGCTGCGTCAGGCGTCTGTGCCTCACCCATCGGAGGGGTTATGTAATGATTGATGGGCTCCGCTACCCCCCAAAACACTAGCCCAATTCCCATCCCTGCACTGAACAGCATGGCAAACCATGACATATTTGAATACTCCGGATCATCATCATCTGCTCCGAGACGAATTTGCCCATATTTACTGAAAGCGATGTAGAGCGAAAAGATAAGAAAAGCGAAGGCTGCAATCATATACAACCATCCGAATTTTCCAATTGTAAATCCGAGAGCATCATTAGCGACTTCAGCCAAATTGTCCGGTTTAATTGCCCCCCAAAGAACAAACAACGCTACAATAGCTACAGAAAGGTAAAATACCATAGGATCCTCCTACTTTTTTCCTAACCCTTAATTTTCCAAAATGCATTAGAATCTATGCACATGACATTTTGCATCTTCCTTGTTTTGGTTATGTTATGATAGAAAAAAGGTCGAATAGGAGGAGAACCAAATCATGATAGACTACCAATGGGGAATCGTGGGGATTGGGAAGTTAGGAAAAGCCATTGTCCACCAATTGCAAGGACAGCAACAGGACATCCGCTTTTATCATCCGAACGCAACGAAAGCCGCCAACTTTCAACAAGAGTTTCCCAATACCCAATCTGTAACTAAAGAGGAATTATCCCGTTTTCGACATCTTATTCTTGCCTTGCCTGCGGGACAGATCGTTCCTTTTATTCAGGAACTGGAAGCAGATGCGATATCGCTTAAGGATACGCTGCTTATCAATATCGCCACTGCTAAGCTAACCGCCGAGCTGCAGGACACATTTCCTCATCTCCATTGGATGAGTTTAAAGTTTATGGGCCACTCCGAAGATCTTCTGATACATGGAAACGGTTTATTTATTGCAGAGCCGAAGCCTAATTATGGACAACTTGAACAAGAAGCCATCCAATTTTTTTCTCAAATAGGCAAGGTTATGTTCGATGAAGAAACGTCTGTTGAGAAATTAAACAAGCTAGCTACTTACTATGCGATAAAGGCAGCCAAAGAATTAGAAGCGGAATTGCGTCGCCAAGGCTTTCCGAAAGAATATGAAGCCCGCGCTCTCGCTTCCCTCGCCCCCGAGGTCCTGCGTTCCTATTCCATGGGAACCATGGGGCACTTCGCCCAAAGCATAGCGGATTCATTCGAAAAGAAGGATGCTTAGGCAAGCATTCCTTCACCTAGAAATAACAAGGAGGAAGCACATCTGTGAAATGGCTTCAAATGTTTATCTTCATCATACTGCTCGCTGGTTGCGGCAGCGAACCGCCCCCTGAAATAGACTGGAAGGTTAGCCCAACCTTCCAGTCCGGAGGACAAACAATGAGGGGTATAGAAGGACACCTGGCCCTCCTCGAAAAACCTTTCAAAGCAGGGCAAAGGGACGAATATGATTGGCATTTTTGGGGTTCGACGGCTGAATTGGCGGGAAAACTGACAGTGATTGCCGTTCACCAAGAAACAAGTAATACATTGACGCTAATCGATCGGCTATTTATGGTCCCCGTTAAACCTCAAAATGGAGCCGACAACTCTGCCCATTCTGTACTTTCTCTCCCAAGCTCAGGACTCTGGCGCTTGGATGCCTATATCAATGGGCAGATGTTCGGCAGCGTTATTGTTGACGTACAGGAATAGACTCTATATATGGTAGGGTGGGTCCTCTCTCTTTTGAGGACGGGCTAACGGGAGAAAGTCCGCTTATTTTTCCCTTTTTCTTAAAGAAAAGGGAATGAAGCGGACTTTCTCCTGTTAGTGCCCGGACTCTAGCTTCCGTCTAGATATGATATTCAACCTGCAAGTCTTCCAATTGCAGGACTTTTCCAGTTGGCTTTACCCGATTTTGCAGGAACTTCACCAATTGCTCCGCCACATGAGCCGGATCAACTCCCGTAGCTTGCATGTTCGTTTTCATGCTTCCAGGATTAATGACATAGGCATAAATGCCATTTCGTCTTTCTTCCTCGTCGATGGAGTAAGTCAACGCTTCAATTGCTGCCTTACTTGCACTATATCCTCCAAATCCGTCAGCCCCTGTTTTGGCTATCCCAGACGTAAAATTAATGATTTGACCTTGCTTTTGCTTTCTCATCTGAGGGATGACTTCACGGCTCATCAGAAAAGTCCCTGTTAAGTTATTAGTAATCTGATAATTCCATTCTTCCAAGCTGCTATCAGCGACAGTGCTGTTAGCGAAGACGGCTGCAGTATTGATTAATACATCAACCCTGCCAAAACGGCTAATGGCTTCATGAACTAGTGTTTTTACCTCATTTTCATGAGATACGTCGGCTGGAATAGCTACTATATGATTAGAATATTCCTCTAGCTCTCTTTCAAGCTCTGTCAGCTTGGTTGGCCGTCTTCCGCAAACCACAAGCTTCGCTCCCTCTTTCGCCAACTGCAAAGCCAGCTCTTTTCCTAATCCTGTTCCGGCACCAGTGATCAATACCACCTGTTCATTTAACGCACTCATTTTAACTCCCCTTCCCCTATTTTATTATCCCGACTAATTCAGTGTGATTTAGTTTGATTAATTATATAAAGTTATCCTGTATATTTCAATACATAATTTTTAGTTTTTTATGTCTTTTTTAAGTATTCGAGAGGCATCTGGAGGATCTAAGAGGATTTTGGAAGAAGGTCAGGGTTCATCTCCTCTGACCTTCGGAGATCTCCCATTATTTGGGGTCATCCTAGGATACCGGCTTTGACGCACCTCACCGCTCACGATAAGATAGAACATGTAAAGAAAAATTGAATAACTGGAGGAAAGGATGATTTCAAATACAACAGCGGCTCCCTTTCAGTTCCGCAGGCCGGATAAGGAAGACGGAGCGCGCATATGGGAGTTAATAAAAAGCACGCGTACCCTTGACGTTAATTCAGCCTATTGCTATCTCATGCTATGCGAATGGTTTCCAGATACTTGTGTTATAGCAGAAGACAATGAACAAATTGTCGGCTTTGTGTCCGCATTCCGACCACCTGAAACCATAGACGTCATCTTCGTATGGCAAGTCGCCGTCCACGAATCACAACGAGGGAAAGGACTGGGGAAAAGACTTTTGCTGGAGCTACTAAACCGGAAGTCTTGTGAAAACATTCACTATCTTGAAGCTACCGTTTCACCGTCCAACCTACCCTCTCAGTCCTTATTCAAAAGCCTAGCCAAACAACTGGACTGCTCTTGTGTGGTTCAAGACTGCTTTTCTGTAGATATGTTTCCGGAACCCGGACATGAAGCCGAACCCATCTATCGGATCGGCCCTTTTTAGAACGTGAATTTCAAGAATATTAAGAAAGGTTGTGGAATAATGGCAGTTTTAAAAGCATTAGATACTTCATTGCGAGTTTTTGAGGAGCTTGAATCTGAAGTTCGCAGTTATATCCGCAGTTTTCCCACGACGTTTGTCAAAGCAAAGGGACATACGCTTTGGGATACAGAAGGAAAAGAATATATTGACTTTTTTGCAGGGGCAGGTGCTTTAAATTACGGGCATAATCACCCTCAAATGAAAGAAAAGCTCATTTCTTATATTGCCGAAGACGGGATTACCCACAGTCTGGATATGGCAACCCAGGCGAAGGCAACATTTCTGGAGAAATTCAACGAGACAATACTGAAACCTAGAAAACTAGATTACAAAGTCATGTTTCCTGGACCGACAGGAACCAATACCGTAGAAAGCTCCTTGAAGCTCGCTCGTAAGGTGACGGGCCGTGATTTAGTGATTAGCTTTACTAATGCCTTTCATGGGATGACCCTTGGCTCTCTCTCGATTACAGGAAATGCTTTTAAGCGTGATGGGGCCGGCATCCCGCTGCATAACAGTGTATCGATGCCGTTTGACAATTATCTTGGCAATGAGATTGACACCGTCGATTATCTTGAACGTTTCCTAGAAGATAACGGAAGCGGAGTCGCTCTTCCGGCAGCCATCATCCTAGAAACGCTCCAAGGAGAGGGAGGTTTGAATTCAGCTAGCTACGAATGGATCAAGCGCGTCGAAGATATTTGCCGCCGATGGGATATTTTGCTCATAGTTGATGATGTTCAGGTCGGATGCGGTCGTACAGGTCCGTTTTTCAGCTTTGAACCGGCGGGCATTCAGCCGGACATTGTTTGTCTTTCTAAATCCATAAGCGGGTACGGTATTCCTATGGCTCTTACCCTGATAAAACCAAAATATGACATTTGGTCTCCGGGTGAACATAACGGAACCTTCCGAGGCCATAACCTCGCTTTCATTACAGCGACGGAAGCCCTCACCTTCTGGAAGACAAATCAATTTAGCCAAGAGATCCAAGAAAAGGGAGCTAAAGTAGAACAGTTCCTGGAACGTTTAGTCGTCCAATATCCCGAAATTCAGGGAACCGTTCGCGGACGCGGACTGATGCGAGGCGTTGCCTGCGGCCCTGAGGGATTAGCGGAAAACATTTGTGCAGCTGCCTTTGAGCGCGGACTAATCATGGAAACATCGGGACCTAACAGTGAAGTGTTTAAAATTATGCCTCCTTTAACCATTGACCATAATGCCCTTAATCGAGGTTTTGAAATCATTGAAGCGAGTGTCAAAGCTTGTTTAAATAAATAAACCCATTAGAGGAGGAAGAAGCATGATTGTAAAATCTTTAAACGAAATCAAAGGAACCGAGGACCACGTAGACGAAAAGAACTGGGAAAGCAGACGCTTTTTGCTGAAAAAGGATGGGATGGGATTTTCCCTTCATGATACGATCATTCGAGCAGGGACGGAATCAATCTTCTGGTACAAATATCATCAAGAAGCCGTTTACTGCATTGAAGGGGAAGGTGAGATCGAGGACTTGACTAACAGCAAGACGTATCCGATTCAAGCAGGAACCATGTATGCACTAAACGGCCATGAAAAGCATTGCTTGCGGGCAAAAACGGATATGCGGATGGTATGCGTGTTTAATCCTCCTTGCACTGGCCGGGAAACCCATGATGAAGATGGGGCTTACCCTATGCCAGCCAAAGAAACGGTGTAAACCAAAGCTTAATAGATAGGAGTTGATTTTATGATCGATCTATATCCATCTAGAAAATTTGACAAACCCATTATCACAGAGAGAAAAGATCCTGTGGTCTACTCTTCTCGGTCTAAGCCCGGTCCCCTGCGCGCCGATCAGCTAAGATCCTATGAAGAAAACGGGTTCCTATTCTTGGACAGCTTCTTTAACGAAGCCGAAGTGGCCAAGATGCGTGAAGAACTTTCACGTGTCTTGGAGTCAAGCAAAGACTCTCTGGCAAAAGAAGTCATTCGCGAGCCAGAAAGCCAAGAGGTCCGATCTGTCTTCGCCGTCCATGAGCACGATGATTTCTTTCAAGGTTTATCCAGCGATAAACGACTCGTTGAGATTATGCGCCAGTTGCTTGGCAGTGACGTTTACATCCATCAATCCCGAATTAATTTAAAATCAGGGTTTACAGGCAAGGAGTTTTATTGGCACTCCGATTTCGAGACATGGCATGTGGAAGACGGCATGCCCCGGATGAGAGCCATTAGCTGCTCCATTACCCTAACGGAAAACACGCCATTTAACGGTCCGCTTATGCTCATTCCTGGTTCTCATAAACGTTTTGTAGCATGCGTCGGGGAAACCCCTGATGCCCATTATGAGAAGTCGCTCCGTAAGCAAGAATATGGAGTCCCTGATCAGGTCAGCTTGACTTTGCTAGCAGAACAAGGCGGCATAGTCGCTCCAACAGGACCAGCCGGATCGGTTATTCTATTCGACTGCAATATCATGCACGGCTCGAATAGCAACATCACGCCTCAACCGCGAAGCAATGTATTCTTCGTCTTTAATAGTGTAGAGAATAAACTGGTTGATCCATTCTCCGGGCAAAAGCCTAGACCGAGTTATATTGCAGCAAGAGATAAGGAAATGTCGCGTATATAAGTTAAGAGGGTACCTTTTGCGGTACCCTCTTTAAGATTTGTTTCTAGGCATTCTCCGGCTTCTTTCTCCAAGTCGTATTCTCCCATGAGACCGGACAAGTATCGAAGGTCTCCCCTTCGTGAAACGACTTTTCCAAACCATTTTTCTCACAAATATACATGCCATCTTCCGGAGCCTTGTCTCCTGTTTGAAACACTTGATCCATAAAAGCCTCCCCTTTCGCCAAGATAATCAGCCATCAATATAATCGGGATCAAAGGAAGCTTTACCTTCCTTCTTCAGATGATACGCTTGATCGTTAATTTCTTCTTGCTGTTCGACTCTTTCCTGATTAAATTTCTTGGCCTCATCCAATCTTTCTTGATTAAATTTTTTAGCTTTATCCTTATCTCTTTCAAAAAATAAATGATCCATAATTATCACCTCAAGGTTATTGTGTCAAACCCTGTAATAAATGATGTAACTACATAAGAAGCATTGGACAAAAAATAAAAACGGCAAGGATTAGATAATATGTATTACCCCATTCCTCACCGTTTTTTATTTTTGGCTGACCCGGACTGTATTGCCGACAAGTTCTTTTTCACTTCCATTAGTTCAGATGCAACATTCAGTTTCTCCTGACGGGATTGAATATTGGATAAACGGTTTTGCAGTTCTTTTAGCTGTGATTGGATTTGCGCAAATTGTGCATCCTCCCCATTTTTTGGATTGCAATTTAACGGAGGCAATTTTTCAATAAGATTGTTCGCTAAATCTGAAAGCCCATTGTCTTTGCCTTTCTCCTCTTGTCCCAGCTTTAGCGTTTTATTGATAGCAAAAATCAGTGCGCCAATAGCTATGATCCATATTGCAACCACTTCGATATTGTCATCAAAAAAGGACATAAGGCTTCCCCTTTATGGAGTGCTTTTTTTAGTGACAAGCTGCTGCTCGATTTGCAGGATCTGTCTTTCTAATTGCATCAGCTGCATTTGAATTTGTTGCTTCTGAAATTGTTTTTTCTGAAACTCCAATTGGGATCTCATTTCATCTATTGATTGTTGCATGTTTTGAGCTATAGGTCCAGGAAGCACAGCATCTTCTGTTTCTGGTGCAACAGCCAGTGTTCCGCCGATAGCAGAGAGTAAGTCCGCCAATACTGTAGTCCATGCGCCAATAAGGGTTAATGCTTCAGGAATATTCGTATTTTCTCCCATTCGAACACCTCATAGACTTTTTGCCTTACATCATAGCCTATGCAAGAACAGCAAAAAGGGTGGCTTCATCAGCCCACCCCGATCTTGTTATTTCATAGAAATCAACGTGGTACTGCCAAGCAAGTAGATCCACCACATCCCATGACAGCTCATCGATCCTGGACAGTAGGATACATTCGGATAGCTGAGGATATTTCCTGCAGTTCCGGAGTGATGGCATCTGCCAGGGCTCGAACGTCTGGATCTGACTTTAGGCTGTCTGGCATAATATCCAAAAGATTTATTGAATAGATATCCTTCATAGAGGATTGATCACCTCCAAAATAGAAAAGGCCACGTAGCAGCTCCTGATATATAATAACTCCCCCAGGGATCCTACTTCGCCCCCACCTCCAATCAGGGCTTTTCGGACATAGTTTGCTAGGGGATGTTATTAGTGAAAATAAAAAAAGGAATATCGTAATTGATACTCCTTTACACACCTTAAAGAGAAGTTTTTAGTTATTAGGGGTTTCAAGGTGTGATTCCCCTTAATTCAGTATATTGATTAGGCTAACACAATGTTATTGTAGCTATAATAAATTTCAACAACTCAGTCATCCGTCTATACACTATATACCTACTCCGCATATGTTGGTCTTGATCACATAAGCGAAAGGGGATATTTTTCGGATCCACGTTTAGCACAACTTCTTCAAAAGACCAGTTTGTATGGAACCTTGGCAAAGTATTACGAACATATTGATCCGGAGAAACACATTTATTTTTACAGAAAGCATTTAAAGTACGAGATGCAATTGGTACAACTATATTGGCAATTACACGGTTCAATGGAAGTAGCTACCGGAAGAGAATACTATCATAGTTGAGGGGCCGAATGGCTCCTTCCCTCGATTAGTTTTGGTTAGAAATAAATAGGTCATTTTACATTAAATTATTCCGGTTATAAAAAGTAGACCAGGAGAGTAATTTAGATCAAGGGTTTTCGTGCCTTGGTGCCCTTAACATTCCCTTTTCCCCAAGGCCGAAAAAAAGCAGGGTATCTATACGAACCGCTATCCTTAAAAAGGAATAGCGGTTCTCTTTGTATTAATGTTAGTTTTGTTAACAATCCAGGATTAGAAAAATATAATTTTTTTCTTAAGATAAGCTAACTAGACGTTGAAATCGTCAGCTTCGCTCCAGCTTCTACAACAACTGTTGAAACATAATAGAATAAGGCTGTCGGAATCGGCAGCCTTATTCCCAAAACTTTGTTAAACTCAGCGAAATTATTACATACAAAAATAAGAATCAAATCAAAAAGGATGAGATTACGTTTAATAGTAAAAAGACCATCGCGAGCTGTTCTCGAAATGATCTTTATCTCAACACAGCATCTCATAGATATTTCTATAAGCTTTTCTTAATGTTAACTCAACAATATCAATTTCTTTATAAGTCAGTCCATAAACCTCAATTAACTGATTTCTTAACTCCTTACTAACCACATCATTAAAATTGTTGGAGTCCATTCGCATTAAATCAATAATACGGTTTATTTCTAATTTCCCCATAATCTCTAATCCCCCGACAAGGAAAACTCCCCGATGCTCATCAAATACTCACCCACATTTACTGGAACACATAAACAAAAGAACATCCAACAAGGACGTCATAAGAAAGTTAGTTTTGGTTAGATTTTATTTAACAATAGTCCACTCAATGAAAACTCCGAGATGTTTTCAGAAGGCTTAAAGTAACTTTATTGAGACTATAGAATCCCGATATATCCGAATAACTATCCAACAAACATAAAAAAGCCCCTTCCAAATTAATCTAAAGGGCTAAGGTGATTAACTTTTAGCATGAAAGGAACATTGGTTGCAAGTAGATTTTTTCATGCCTAACATGCGAGAGTGTTGGGCTTTTTCATTTTTTCAATTAGCCATTTCCCTAATAGTCCGATTCCAATATAAATAGGGAAGGAGTATATGTGCTTCCAGCCATAAGGTTCATAAATATTGGTCCACTCAAGGAAAGGTTCAGAGATAAAGGCAAAAAAGAAAGCTGCTATTACACTCCCCCAAAAGAATGATCTCCATTTACAGAAATATTGATAAATCAACATATAAGCAATGGGTAATATCGTAAAATCGAATGGTAACAACGGGGTACATACCGGTAGTAACTGAATTGGATAACTCCATAAATGACGATTCCAACCAAGTACATCTAAAAATGAAGCTATTAAAGCAATGAAAAGTCCAAAGGCGAATATTTCTAGCTTACGATTTTTATCAAGGAATCTCCTCCAAATAAACCACGGCACAATAGTTAATACGAGAATTAACCACCATTGCCATGTAAATAGCTCATGATTAATCCAATGATCGTAGACCACTTGGGATATTTCTCCTTCAAGTTTTTGTATTTCTTTTTCCATAACCCCACCCTTTCATTGTGCACTAAAATATCCATATAAAACTCTTTATCCCCTTGTTTTATTACTTCTAACCAACATTTTCATTTAAAACAAAGTAACCGTTGTTATCCAGGGATGCTGCGCGCCATCTAAACAAAGTTCGATTTGGTTAGGTTTCGAAACATCACTCCTTTCATTACAAAAAGACCCTGAGTTTGTCAGGATCTTTGAAGAACTTCTCTTTTATAATAAAATGAATAAATCCTTAGTTGGATAGCCTTCTAGATACCTTCGCCAAGAAAAAAGTTCGTGAAAGAAGTATTAGGTTTGCGCTGGCAGGATATGGACCTTAAATCAGGAAAACTTAGCTTAGTTCAGTCCTTAATTTATGACGATGAAGGATATCGTTTTGGAGATCTGAAAACTAGCGGATCAAGTCGCCAGATATCAATTGATGAATCAATATGTTCGGAGTTAAAACATTACAAAGCACAACAAAATCAGATGAAGCTTATGTTGGGGAAAGCATACAAAGATTCATGATCTTGTTTTCTGTTATGAGGATGGAAAACCAATCCACCCCCGATCAATGACTGATGTTTTTGGTCGAATAATTAAAAAAGCGGATGTACCAAAGGTCAGATTCCATGACCTTCGGCATACCCATGCAACTATTTTATTAAAACTCGGAGTAAACCCAAAGATCGTTTCAGAACGTTTAGGACATTCCTCCATTAAGACCACATTAGACACATATAGCCACGTAACTCCAGATATGCAAGAGGAGAGCGCTAAAATCTTTGCTAATGCTCTTAGAAAAAGCGAGTGATGAATGTGGTCAAAATGTGGTCAACTACCTAATCAACTTACTTCAAACCCTATTATTTCAAGGCTAACCACGCGACACTCTCTACATGAAACGTTTGCGGGAACATATCTACCGGCTGTACTTCCTGCGTCCGGTAACCTCCATCCTCTAAAATGCGCAAATCGCGTGCCAATGTGCTGGGATTACATGAAACATAAACGATTCGCTTCGGCTTCATTTGAATCAGCGTATCCAACAGCGTCTCATCACATCCCTTACGCGGGGGATCCACAACGACGACGTCCGCTTGTATTCCTTGGGCATACCACCAGGGAATAATCTTTTCAGCTTCACCTACAGCAAATTCCACATTTTCCATGGCATTCAGGCGCGCATTTCGCTTCGCATCAGCAATCGCTTCGGGAACGATCTCCACGCCGTAAACCTTCTTGGCCTTCTGGGCCAGAAATAAAGAAATCGTTCCAATCCCGCAATAAGCGTCAATCACAATTTCATTCCCGGTCAGGTTGGTATACTCCAATGCTTTTCCATACAAGATCTCCGTCTGAACCGGATTGACTTGATAGAAGGAACGGGCAGAAATGGCAAACTTAATATCTCCAATATAATCATAAATGTAGGGCTCTCCCCACAATACTTTCGTTTCCTCACCAAAGATCACATTGGTTTGCTTGCTGTTAATGTTCAAGACGATGCTCTTCAGGTCATCGATTTTTTTCGTTAGTTGATTAACTAACTCTTCCTGATTTGGAAACTTACTTCCATTCATCACTAAAACCAGCATGATCTCACCGGTCTTAAAACCAACCTTCACCACCACATGGCGGAGCAGCCCTTCTCCTGTTTCTTCGTTATAGGCGCGAATCCCCAACGAAGCAGCCACCCTTTTCACCTGGTCCACGACCTCATCATTTTTCTCATGCTGGATGAGACAGGCGTCCATATTGATGATGCGATGGGATCGCTGAGCATAAAAGCCTCCGATCAAACCCCCCTCTTCTTCGCCAATGGGAACCTGAGCTTTATTTCGATAGCGCCAAGGCTCCTTCATCCCGATTGTCGGATGAACTTTAGCATGTTCAATCTTCCCTAGCCTCTTTAAATTATCTTGGACGATCGCGGTTTTCTGATTTAATTGCCCCTCATAGCTTAGATGCTGAAGAGAACAGCCGCCGCACTGCTGATACACTGGACAGGGCGGCTCTTGGCGGTGTGCGCTTGGCTCGATTACGCGAAGTAACTTGCCGTAGCCAAAATTCTTTTTAACCTTAAGGACCTTAGCCATGACTTTCTCACCAGGGAGGGCATGAGGAATGAACAGCGTAAAACCTTCCACCTTCCCCACGCCATCTCCTTCATGAGTCAGGCCGGTAATCTCCAATTCAATTTCTTCATTCTTTGTTACGGGTATCGTTGCTTGTTTACTCATAATTCCACCTATTTCTCTGGCATGATCACGCTGATATGCTTGGGCAAAGCCGTAAATGTCATGGGAAGTTCGCCGCCCAGCTCCCCATCCAGATTCAAGAGGACCTTGGATTGGGAGGTTGCTTTCAAGTGACTGGTTTGAAAATAAACAACGTCTGGATCTTTAATATGCTCTCCCTTGAGCACATGGGTAGCAATGCGTAGAAATTCCGGAAACGTTGTTTTCTTCAAGATCAGACAATCAAACTTCCCATCGGTTAAACTGGCATACGGGGCGAGTCTTTCCATTCCCCCTACGGAGTTGCTGTTTGCAATCAAAAATAACATAATCTCTTCATCGATAATCTTCGTATCCGTTTCGATGCGAACATGGCTAGGACGGATGAAGGGAAGCTTTTCAATCCCCTTCACATAATAAGCAAGCTGACCCATGATGGTCTTCAGCCTGCTCGGTACCTCATATGTCAAATCGGTTAAAGCCCCTCCACCCGCAATATTGATGAAATATCTATTATTGATTTTTCCAATATCTATCGGGGTCGGCGTTCCCTTCACAATCATCTCGCAGGCACCCTTGATATTTTTCATGGGCAAGCCGATCGCCCGTGCAAAGTCATTTGTCGTCCCTGCCGGGATAATTCCCAGAGGAGGCCTGCCTTCCACTTCGGCCATCCCATTGACCACTTCATAGAGCGTTCCATCTCCGCCTGCCGCAATGATGAGATCAAATTTTCTTTCGATGGCTTGCGCTGCAGCTTGTGTCGCATCCCCCGCCTTTTTCGTAGCATGACATGAGGTTTCATATCCAGCCTGCTCCAAAAAATCGAGGATCTCCGGCAATTTGTCCTTAAACTCTTCCCTTCCAGATGAAGGATTGTAAATTAACCGTGCACGCTTCATTCTTATCATCACCTTTAGTTTATCCATCATTATCCATCATATCTCATTTGAAGCGGATAAAAAAGTTTTCCTCGCTTTCTCCAGGAAGAAAACAGAAAGGCCGCCTCACCCTTCGGTAAGACAGCCTTCTTTTTGACTTGCTATATTCTTTCGTGGAAGGTCCGCTTAATGACATCCCATTGCTGCTCGCGTGTTAGCTTGATGAATTTCACGGCATAACCGGAGACGCGTATCGTCAATTGCGGATATTTTTCCGGATGCTCCATCGCATCCATCAGCTGTTCCCGGTTAAAGACGTTGACGTTGACATGATGTCCTCCCTGGACTGCATATCCATCCAGAATCGAGGAAAGGTTGCGAACGCGCTCGCTATCCTCTTTACCCAGCGCCTTAGGAACGATAGAGAAGGTATAAGAAATGCCATCCAGACTATCTCCGTAAGGCAATTTTGCCAAGGAATTAAAGGAAGCTAATGCGCCTTTCTGATCACGCCCGTGCATTGGATTCGCACCAGGTGCAAACGGCTCGCCTTCTTTGCGGCCATCAGGGGTATTGCCGGTCTTTTTGCCATAAACCACATTAGACGTAATGGTCAGTACAGATTGAGTAGGCACAGCTTCACGATAGGTCGGTTGCTTGCGAAGCTTATCCATAAACTTTCGTACTAGATCAACTGCGATTTCATCCACTAAAGGATCATTGTTTCCGTACTGCGGGTAATCTCCTTCGATCTCGAATCGCACAGCAATTCCTTTATCATTTAGAACGGGCTTAACTCTCGCGTATTTGATGGCACTTAAAGAATCCGCCACAACGGATAATCCCGCGATTCCGCAAGCCATCGTGCGTAAAATGTGGCGGTCATGCAGCGCCATTTCTAAACGCTCATAGGCATACTTATCATGCATATAGTGGATCACGTTTAGCGTATTCACATACAAACCGGCCAACCAATCCATCATCTTATCAAAGCGATCCATGACTTCTTCATACTCAAGATATTCTGCCTGCCATTTCTCGGTTTTGGGTCCAACTTGGATCTGCAGCTCTTCATCCATACCGCCATTGATCGCATAAAGGAGTGCCTTAGCCAAGTTTGCGCGAGCCCCAAAAAATTGCATTTGCTTGCCTATTCTCATCGCTGATACGCAGCAGGCAATGCCGTAATCATCACCAAAAACAGGACGCATTAAATCATCATTTTCATATTGAATAGAACTCGTATCAATCGATACTTTCGCACAATAATCCTTAAATTTCTTCGGCAGTTCCGTTGACCATAACACCGTCAAATTCGGCTCTGGAGAAGGACCTAGGTTATAAAGCGTGTGAAGAACGCGGAAGGAATTCTTTGTAACCAACGGCCTGCCATCAATGGACATCCCTCCGATCGACTCCGTTACCCAGGTTGGATCCCCGCTGAAAAGCTCATTATAGTCTGGAGTGCGCAAGAAATTAACGAGACGAAGCTTTAAGACAAAGTGGTCCATTAATTCTTGGGCTTCCTCTTCGGTCATGGCCCCAGTCTGCAGATCTTTCTCCAAGTAGATATCCAAAAAGGTACTAATCCGGCCGATACTCATCGCTGCGCCATTTTGCTCTTTAATGGCAGCTAAGTAAGCAAAGTATAGCCACTGAACAGCTTCTTGAGCATTCGTTGCGGGAAGAGAAATGTCATAGCCATAAGACAAGGCCATTTCTTTTAATTCCTGAAGCGATCGAATCTGCTCAGCCAGCTCTTCTCTTTCGCGAATAGTCGCTTCGTTCATCACACTATGGTCTGTGAGAGACATCTCGCGTTGCTTGTCTTCAATGAGATAATCTACACCATATAAGGATACTCGGCGGTAATCGCCAATAATTCGTCCCCGTCCATACGCATCCGGAAGCCCGGTAATAATCCCCGCTTTTCTAGCCAGCTTCATATCAGGGGTATATGCATCAAACACCCCTTGATTATGCGTTTTGCGATACTTAGTAAAAATATCGAGGACAACGGGGTCTAGCTCATATCCGTACGCCTTGCACGCATCCTCCACCATTCGAATCCCGCCAAATGGCATAATCGCTCTGCGGCGAGGGGCATCCGTCTGTAAACCCACAATCTTTTCAATGTTTTTCTCTAAATAGCCTGGAGCATGAGAAATAATCGTCGAAGGAGTTTTCGTGTCAATATCGAGTACTCCACCCTTTTCGCGTTCCAATTTATAAAGCTCTTCTGTGATGTGATAAAGACGCTTTGTACTCTCCGTCGGACCTGCTAGAAACTTTTCATCCCCTTCATAAGGAGTCCAGTTGGATTGAATAAAATCTCGCACATTCACCTCTTTCATCCACACTCCAGAATGAAAATCCTTCCAGGCAGCAAATCGTCCTTCTTTTTGTTTGAGTTCTTTTACATCCAACATGTTCCGCCCTCCTTCTCAGGGGTAAAAGTATAATCTATATCATCTGGTTATCAGATCATAGTTGAAGCTTTGATTGATACTTTTATCATATGTTTTTAAGGAAACGGGAACAATGTTGGTTTATAGGTAGTAGGGAAAGAAAATACTCTCTCATTCTCGTTTTTACTCTCACAAGCTCTCAAATGCTCAAATCACATGGTTTCATCAAACCTTCATAAATCATCGGTTTCATAAAATGTTCACTTTACCTGTCTATTCAACCATTTCATGCCCTGCTCTAGAAAAATACAGGCCATAACCCCCATTGCAATTCCGTTGGTCAAGAAGGTCATCAGGACAGGCGGTACCTCTGCTAAAGAGGAAGGAGGAATCGCCATGCAGCCAATGCCTATCATCAGAGAGATGCCTATAGTCACCATTTGGCGTTCATCAAGGGGAAAATGAGTATATTCCTTTAATCCTAAACCCATCATCTGAGCAAAGGAAATAAATACGGCCGCATAGCCGACAGGCGTTGGAATCATAGAGAAAAACATGGATATCGAGGGAAAGAAGCTAATCAGCAGAATCAAGCAGCTTCCCCAAACAAAAGGCATTCTTTCTTTAATCTTTGTGGTTAAGATAAACCCGGCCGTATAGGATACGGGGATAAAACTAATGGTAGAAAACAAGCTGGACAGGAGTTGGCTCACCCCCAGCATAAATCCTGAACGACGTTGAACCGCTTGCGGAGGACGTTCTACTACCTTTTCTACCGCTTCAATGCTTGCTAGCAGATTTGTCAACAAGAGAAGCGTCGTTATCACGGTAATCAATAAAATGCCTGAGTCAAACTGAGGAAATCCCCAAGGGAAAACTTGCGGCCAAGTAAAGCCCTCACCCTGTACTGCAGCCATGGGTTTATTTAAACCAAGCAGCGCAAAAAGTCCCCAGCCTCCAATAATCGCCCACAAAACCGAATAAATCCTTAGCCAATGCACTCTGCTTCTTGCCATGATGACGGCAAACACGGTTGTAAGCACTCCAGCTATCGCCGTTTTTCCCTGCAACATGGGGGACAAATAGCCAATCCCTAAAATCCCCTTAATAAATGGACCACTCATCTGTGCTACCAGCAAAACAAAGTACGTCCCAATGACTAACGGCGTAAAAAGGGTTCGGAAATACTTGATCAGGCCCGTGATACTTAGCAATAGGAAAAGAACCCCACTAATCAGCAATCCCATTTGTAACGTTTGAAGGAGATAGCTGCCCTCTTGTTGACTCGATGCAGAGCTGGCAAAAATGAGAAAAATTCCCCACCACACACCCGCAGGGGCTTCAATAATCGTTAACCTATGTCCAAAAAGGGATTGCAGAATAGCTACAATCCCCATTACAAACAAGGTTCTTTGGACAAATTGGATGATTTCAGGCTGAGGCAGCTGAAACGCCTCGCCAATTGTAAGTGGAGCCACCAAGCATCCAGCCAGCATCATCAGGCACCATTGGATGGCGGCCAGCGAATTTTTCATTTTAAATCACTCCAAATTCCTCATCCCGCTTATCGGTAATAAACATATGTCCGGGCGCATGGGTAATCATCCATTCTGGCTTGACCTGCATCGCTACCGCTTGTGGAGTTACCCCGCATGCCCAGAAAACAGGAACCTCTCCCGGTTTGATTGTCACGCGGTCTCCGAAATCCGGATGATTGAGATCTTTGATTCCTAGCACCCCAGGGTCTCCAATATGAACTGGAGCCCCGTGCACGGCAGGGAAGCGGGAAGTCACTTGCACTGCTCGCACCACATCCTTCGCGGGCATGGGCCTCATGCTAACCACCATGGGCCCCTCAAAGCGCCCAGCCTTCACACAGGGAATATTGGTTTTGAACATCGGAACATTGCATTGCTCCTCAATGTGGCGAACGGGAATGGCGTTATCAAGTAAAGCCTTTTCAAAAGAAAAACTGCAGCCTAATAAAAATGCGACCATATCTTCCGTCCACAGCCCCCGGATATCCGTTATCTCTTCTACTAGCTCGCCCTTTTTATAAAGCCGATAACGCGGAAGATCCGTCCGTATATCCGCACTTGGCGCAACTAGGCGAGGTATCGGCGACCCAGCCTCTGTCACATCCAATACCGGGCAGGGCTTGGGATTCCGTTGGCAAAATAATAAAAACTCAAAGGCAAATTCTTTCGGCAAGATGGCCAGATTTGCTTGGGCATAGCCATTGGCCATCCCAGCCGTTGGCTTGGTCCAGTGTCCCTCCCGAATCATCCGGCGGGCTTCATGAGGCGTAAACTGTGATATTTCTTGATTCATTACGCTTTCCCCCTTTTTTTGAAAACAACCGAAGGTCTATAGATCCTGAAGCCTATTTAACTTACTTAAACAGTGTTGGGAGTTGAGTAAATAATGTATATCCGCCCATAAGTCCCATCGCAACAACTACAACTGCCCCGAAAGCCGCCATCCATATCGGATGCTTATAATCCCCGACAATGGTCTTTTTATAAGCTGCAATAAGCATCACCCCAAGCGAAAGAGGAAGAATTAAACCATTTAGGGCTCCCACAAGGACAAGAATCTTGACAGGTCTTCCGATTGAAACAAAAACAAGCGTGGAAACGACGATAAAGCCGATAATTATCCATTTATCATATTTCGCTATAACCGGACTTAACGTGCGGATAAAGGAAACAGATGTATAGGCGGCTCCGACTACAGAGGTGATGGCCGCTGCCCACATGATGATACCGAACATCTTATAGCCGATATCTCCTGCTGCCAATTGAAAAACGGACGCAGGCGGATTGGCAGGGTCTATCTGGAGTCCTTGGGCAACCACCCCAAGCGCGGCTAAAAACAGGAATATCCTCATAATAGATGCTACACCAATTGCAGATACCGAGCTCTTCGTGACATCCGGCAGTGCTTGTACCCCTTTTATACCTGCATCCAGTAAGCGGTGTCCCCCTGCAAACGTGATGTAGCCTCCTACGGTTCCCCCTACTAATGTCACGATCGCCAGGATATCAATCGTATCCGGTACAAACGTCTTGACCACGGCCTCCCCCACTGGCGGGCTAGCCGTAAACAAGACATAAAGCGTCAGGCCGATCATTACAAAACCCAAGATTTGAGCGAAGCGGTCCATCAGCTTCCCCGCTTCTTTCACGACAAATATCGTGACGGCAATAACTGCGCTGAACAGAGCCCCCATCTCTGGTGTTATTCCGAAAAGAACATTGGCGCCAAGCCCTGCACCAGCGATGTTTCCTATATTAAAGGCCAGGCCTCCTATGACGATGAGAAAGGCCAATACATAACCAAGCCCGGGCAAGACCATATTGGCCACATCTTGAGCCCGCCTTTCGGACACAACAAGGATACGCCAGATATTCATCTGAGCCCCAATATCCATAATAATAGATACCAGGATCACGAAACCAAAACTAGCTGCCAGCTTCTGGGTAAACACGGTTGTTTGCGTAAGGAAACCCGGACCGATCGCAGAGGTGGCCATCAGGAACGCTGCACCTAACAATATGCTCCAATTGGACTTCTGAGCAAGCGGAAGGGCTTCCACTTGTTTTTTCTTAGCATTCATGTACTTTCCCCCTTAATATCTTTGATATATTATAGAATTCCTCTAACTGCCTGTACGGTAATCTCCGACGCTTGTAATTGCTGACGAATCAGACGGGCAAAGTCTAAAGCATGCGCCCCGTCCCCATGGATGCAGACTGTATCCGCCTGAATGGGAACATCCATTCCTTGCAGGGATTGCACTTTCTTCTCTTTCACCATTCGAACGACTTGAGCTACCGCTTGACGATCATCCGTAATCAGGGCGTCTGGCAAACGGCGAGACGTAAGAGAGCCATCGCTTTGATACGTCCGGTCTGCAAACACTTCCTCCGCCGTTTGAAGGCCGAGCTTCTTGCCTGCCTTGACCAACTCGCTGCCGGCTAATCCAAACAAGATCAATTGGTTATCTACTTTATAGACGGCTTCTGCTATCGCCTCAGAAAGTTCGGCACTTTTTGCTGCCATATTATAGAGTGCACCATGTGGTTTGACATGCTGCATCTGCCCGCCTTCCGATTTCACAAAGCCATAGAGTGCACCTATTTGGTAAACAACCAGATCGTAAGCCTCTTGCGGCGAAAGGTTCATGTCCCGTCGACCGAATCCGATCAAGTCCTGAAGGCCTGGATGAGCACCGATCCCTACTCCATGCTGAAGAGCGAGATTAACCGTCTTTCTCATGACCGAAGGATCCCCCGCATGAAAACCGCAAGCAATATTGACCGATGTAACGTAAGGCAAAATGTCCTCGTCCGTTCCTAGCGTATAGGTTCCAAAGCTTTCTCCCATGTCACAATTGATATCTACCTTAAACATTCGAACTTCCTCCTTCAGTTTTGGACCGAGATTCCCCACTTGAGCTGCCTGATTTCCCGTTCCCGATGCAAGTACCATTTCTCCGCCTCACGATGGGAGAATTCCGTGAAGGACATGCGATCTCCAGGTTTGAGTTGAGCCACAAGCGGAAGGTCTGCCGCAATGATTTGGGCTATTCTAGGATACCCTCCTGTCGTTTGCCGATCGGCCAACAAGACAATAGGCTGGCCTCCCTGCGGCACTTGAATGGTGCCGAATGCAACAGCTTCTGAGATGAGTTCCCTAGGTTCGGCTAAAGAAAGCTCAGGTCCTTTTAACCGATATCCCATGCGATCCGATTGCGGCGTTACCATAAAGGATTCCTTAAAAAACGAATGACGGTCTTCCTCATTAAACCACTCGTATTCATGCCCGCGAATGACCCGGATAGTTTGATTAGAACGGTAGGAGGGAAGAAGCTCTGTAGAAATTGTCCATGCAGAGGGCTCAAACGGTTTTTCTCCACATCGCACAGAAAGCACTTTCATAAGCTGCTTCGAACGTTCAGAGTAATGGCCAAAGCTTAGTACATCACCTGCTTGAAGCGCACGCCCCTGATACCCTCCTATACCTCCTCGCAGATAGGTAGATTTACTGTCCATTACAGGCTGAATCTCAAAACCTCCTGCTGCTGCCAAATAGGTCCGGCATCCCGCTGCACAACTTCCAAAACGCAACTGACTTCCTTTTTTCACCCATACAGGCCTATGCATCGGAACAGGGACTCCATCCATGGTTGGAGTAAGATCTCCTCCAGTGAGAGAAATCAATGCATTCCTTTCAAACTCGATTACAGGGCCGATCATCGTGATCTCCATCGTTGCTTCCTTTTCCTCATTCCCTACGAGAATATTGGCAAGGCGATGAGCGAAAGGATCCATGACACCGCTCACAATCACCCCATGCTTCTGATAGCCATATCTCCCAAGATCCTGGATAGTGCTGAGAAGACCTGGACGAGTCACAATCATGCTCATGCTTGCTCCTCCTTCATCGCGTGGTATTCTTCTTCCGTAATGGAGACAAACCGAACCTTGTCCCCTGCTTGAAGCAAACTAGGCGAGGAATCATTCGGCCGGAAGAGAGAAAGCGGCGTCTGCCCAATGAGCTGCCATCCCCCAGGCGTTTCAATGGGGTATACTCCCGTTTGCTTCCCTGCAATCCCGACCGACCCTGCAGGGATGGCCAGCCGCGGAGACGGTCTTCTTGGTGCAGCAATCCTCTCCGACATCCCTCCCATATAAGGAAAACCCGGAGCGAATCCAATCATATAGACGAGATAGTCACCAGCTGTGTGGATATCAACCACTTCTTTAGGGGTTAATCCATTATGCTCAGCCACAAATTCCAGATCCGGACCTAGCTGTCCCCCGTAGCATACAGGAATCTCCATGACACGGATGTCCTCCTCTACACCGGATTGAACTTTTGTCATAATACCTTCTACTATTTTAGAGACCCTTAGGTAGGGGGAATCCTGTTCTTGGCCTGCGAAAAAGAGAGGATCATAAAACACCGTCACAGTGGTAAAGGCAGGAACGCATTCTATGAATCCAGCAACCGGGTGTTGGTCTAAAAACCTGGCGAGAGCTCTCACTCGATTGTGGGTCTCAAGCTGGATGGAATCCCCCAGCTGCACAACGATAGCTGCTTCCCCGAGAGGATATAACCTGTAACTCAATTTGCTCGCTCCTTTCAGTTTCCTTGTTTCCAGCCTAGTGAAGCTGAGATCTCGCTAGCTCGGAGAGGCTTAGCGAATAGCCTTTTTCCCTATAGTCCTAGAGCACTCTTCGAAGCTCCTGCTTGTCCGTAATCGTATTATCCGCATAAGAAACCAGCTCCACTCGCTCTAATAAATAGGTTTAGGATTTGCATCAATTTCACAAGGTTTTATTTTGATTTTAATCCATATCTGTCTTATATTCCGAATTTCGGAATATATAAACCGATTAGCGGTACTTATTTTTACATTATAATTGTCAGAAAAGATGAACTCAACACTTTTTTTTGTGATAATTTTTTCCGCACAGAAAAGAGGCTGCCCCAAAAGTCGGTTTTTACCGACCTTAAGGGACAGCCTCTATTCTGATTACTTATTTAATTCTTCCTGAAGCATTTTGTTAACCATTCCAGGATTCGCTTTCCCTTTCGTCGCTTTCATGACTTGTCCAACGAGGAATCCGATGGCTTGCGTTTTCCCTGCTCTAAAGTCTTCGACAGATTGAGGGTTATTGGCTATCACTTCTGCAATAATGCCAGCAATCGCGCCTTCGTCACTGATTTGGACGAGACCTTGCTCTTCCACGATCTTGGAAGGCTCTTTGCCAGTCTCAATCATTTCCTTAAAGACGGTTTTCGCAATCTTCGAGCTGATCGTGCCCTTCTGGATCAAGTTGACCATTTCACCAAGGCCTTCAGCTGTCAGCTTAACATCCTTCAATTCCAGCTGAGAGGCATTCAAATAGCCCATCAGGTCACCCATAACGTAATTGGATACCAACTTGGCATCCGCACCGGTATTGACCGCAGACTGGAAGAAATCCGAGATTTCTTTAGATGCGGTTAATACGCCGGCATCACTCGCTGGCAGCCCATATTCTTGAACATACCGAGCAAGTCTTGCATCCGGCAATTCCGGAATTGTCGCTTTGATTTCTTCGATCCATTCTGAACTGATATTCATCTTGACCAGATCAGGGTCCGGGAAGTACCGGTAATCGTGGGCTTCCTCTTTTCCGCGCATGGAGATGGTTCGTCCGTTTGCATCATCCCAACGCAGCGTTTCCTGCACCACAGTACCGCCTTGATCTAAGATCTCAGCTTGACGCTGCTGCTCATACTCCAGCCCGCGCTGCACATTGCGGAAGGAATTCATATTTTTTAATTCAGCTTTCGTACCGAACTCCTTTTGGCCGTAAGGGCGCAAGCTGATATTCGCATCGCAGCGCAATGAGCCCTGTTCCATTTTCACATCGGAAACTTCGCAGTATTGCAAGATAGACTTCAGTTTTTCAAGATAAGCACGCGCTTCTTCTGGGGTGCGGATGTCCGGCTCAGATACAATTTCTACTAGCGGAACGCCGACGCGGTTAAAATCCACTAAAGAAGCATCGCCATAATCCGAGTGAACCAGCTTTCCTGCATCTTCTTCTAAGTGCAGGCGAGTAATGCCGATCCGTTTCGTTTCCCCATTGACCTCAATGTCGATCCAGCCGTTTTCCCCGACAGGCTGATCATATTGAGAAATCTGATAAGCCTTAGGAGAATCCGGATAGAAATAGTTTTTGCGGTCAAACTTCGACTCTTGATTAATCTTGCAATTTAATGCCAAAGAAGCCTTAATGGCATATTCCAAAGCCTTTTTGTTCAGAACAGGAAGGACTCCCGGATGTCCCAAACAAATCGGGCAGGTATGTGTATTCGGCGGTGCACCGAACTCGGTGGAGCAGCCGCAAAAAATCTTCGATTCGGTAGAAAGCTCCGCATGAACTTCCAATCCGATGACGGTTTCGTATTTCATGTTCCCGTTTCCCCCCTTTATAGCGTTGGCCGCGCCTTATGGTGTTCTGTGTTTTGCTCGAAAGCATGAGCCACACGAAGGATGGTTGATTCGTCAAAATGCTTACCCATGATTTGCAGCCCTACCGGCATGCCATTTCCTGCAAACCCGCATGGAACGCTGACCGCTGGTATCCCGGCCAAGCTGACGGGTATCGTACAAATGTCGTTCAAGTACATCGTTAACGGATCCGTTGTCTTTTCTCCAATTTTAAATGCCGTCGTTGGAGCGGTTGGTCCGATAATGACGTCATATTTAGCAAATAGCTGGTCAAAGTCCTGCTTGATCAGCGTTCTTGCTTTTTGCGCTTTTTTATAGTAAGCATCATAATAGCCAGAGCTTAAAGCATACGTACCAAGCATGATGCGGCGCTTGACTTCTGTGCCAAAACCATGGCTTCTGGTTTCTTTATACATTTCTATCAAGTTCGCGGCATTATCGCTTCGCACCCCATAGCGAACGCCATCATAGCGAGCAAGGTTAGAGGAAGCCTCAGATGGAGCCAAGATATAATAGGTCGGGACGGCATACTCTGTATGAGGCAATGACACCTCTTCCACAATGGCCCCTAATCCTTCTAACACTTTTAGCGCCTCAAGCACTTTCGCTTTAACGTCAGCATCGATTCCTTCACCCAGCAATTCTTTCGGGACGCCTATCTTTAATCCCTTAACATCTCCTGCTAGCGCTGAGACATAGTCAGGGATCTCCACTTCTGCCGATGTGGAATCATAAGGATCATGCGCAGCAATCGCGGAAAGAACATAAGCCGCATCTTCTACATTCTTGGTAATAGGTCCTATCGTATCTAAAGAAGACGCATAGGATACCAGGCCGAAACGAGAGACAAGCCCATAGGTCGGCTTTAAGCCTACGACTCCGCAAAAAGCAGCGGGTTGGCGAATCGAGCCCCCTGTATCGGTACCTAAGGCAAAATAAGCTTGTCCGGCTGCAATAGCTGCGGCAGATCCACCGCTGGAACCGCCCGGAACATAGTCTACATTCCAAGGATTATAGGTCTTTTGAAACCCTGAGTTTTCCGTGGAGCTTCCCATTCCGAATTCATCCATGTTCGTTTTACCGATCATGACGGCTTCAGCCGCGCCGATGCGATCCATAACAGAGGCATTATAGATGGGATCATAATTCGCTAACAGCTGACTGCCGGCTGTGGTTTTCACCCGTTCGGTCACGATATTATCCTTAATGGCCGCAGGCAAACCAAAAAGCAGCCCCATTTCCTCGTTCCCCTGCAACTGCTCGTCCAATTGCTTCGCTTTTGTCCGTGCCCCCTCCTCATTTAAGGTAAGAAACGCACTGACTTTGCCTTCGGTTTGCTGGATCCGCTTGAAAGAAGCCTCCACAAGCTCCGAAACGGTTAATTCCTTTTGGCTTAACGCATTATGTACTTCCATAATTTTTTTATCAAAAATAGACATGACTCACCCACCCCCTAGCTATTCAATGACTGCAGGGACCTTAAATTGACCCTCTTCATGATCTGGAGCATTTCTTAGAGCATCCTCCCGCTCGATAGACGGGCGTTGCTCATCTTCACGCATTACATTATATACTTCTGTAACATGACTTGTCGGTTGGACATCGTCCGTATCGAGTTCATCGAGCTTCTCGAAAAAATTCAGGATGGAATTCATCTGCGATGTATATTTTACTGCTTCTTCTTCCGTCAAGTTCAACCGAGCCAAATTGGCCGCATGCTCGATTTGCTCACGAGATATTTCACTCATCCGTTCCACCTCCATGAAAATCTAACCATAACTTAGATGATACCAAATATAAAAAGGCACCGCAATTGCGTTTACGGTGCCTATCCCGTCTCTTTACTTCACAATCACAGCCGTTCCCGTAGCAATGACCATCATCATGCCATCGCGGAGGGTCTCAAAATCCAAGTCGATGCCTACAACCGCATTGGCGCCCATCTTTCTTGCTCTGGCCTCCAGCTCTTTCAGCGCCATCTCTCTTCCTTCGGAAAGCTTGGTTTCATACGTCCCGCTGCGGCCCCCAATGATGTCTGTAATCCCTGCAAGAAAGTCGCGCACAACGTTTGCTCCTAAGATCACTTCGCTGGAAACAACCGATAGATATTCAACGATTTCCTTATTTTGCAATGTACTCGTTGTCGTCATTAACATTCTTTTTTCCTCCCCCGATTCGTATATCCTTTTTACGGATGATACGCTGGAAAGTTCCACCGGTTAGCCTATGTATAAAAATAAAAGAAGAGAGAGAATCGAAAAACCAATCCCCATGGCATAAATCACAATGACGGCTTGCTTCTGAGTCAAGCCATTGTTCAGCAGCCGATGGTGGACATGCCTGCGGTCAGCCTTGTAGATGGGGGTCCCTGCTTTCAAGCGGGTCAAAATCACTTGAGTAGTATCAAAAACCGGAACCCCTAAAGCCAAAATGATCACAGTAACCGTCGCTAAAGTGGCACTTTTCATTGCGCCATGCAAGGAGGTGATCCCTATCGCATAACCAAGGAACATGGAACCCGCATCGCCAAGAAAAACCGATGCTGGATGAAAATTATGCTTTAAGAAGGCCAAGCTTGCTCCAATCAGAATGACAGCAAGCAAGGCCACATCCTGCTGATAGCGAAGCATAGAAATGGTAAATAGCGTGATTGAAGAAATCGCCGTAATTCCCCCGGCTAATCCATCCATTCCATCTAAGAAATTGATCATATTAATAAATCCGACAATCCAGAAAACCGTGGCCAGCAAAGACAGCCAAGCAGGGAAAACATACAAGCCCCCGCCTGTCCAAAACTCTCCTAACCCGAAAAATCGAATCCCCAGCATATAAGCAAAGACAGCGCTCCCTACTTGTCCAATCAATTTCGGCCATGCCGGGAAATCTCTTCCCTTCGACTTGTGCCAATCATCGATCAAGCCTAAGGAAAGAAGAAGGAATCCGCCCCATGCCAAAACAAAATGAAGCGAAGTCGTCTCAAAAAATAGAAAAAGCGTCAAAATGGAACCGATATAAATCGCCAAACCTCCGGACAGCGGGATCGGCGCACGATGAATCTTGCGCGCATTGGGCTGATCCACGACCCCAAGCTGAAGAGCGACTCGTTTCGTAATGGGTATCAGAAGGTACACAATAAAAAATGTAAACAAGCAAACAACAAGATAAAAAACCATAAATGACCGTCCTTATGTTTGTTTTTGCTGTTGCGGTTAGTTTGACCAAAAAACAAAAAAAGAATCGCCCCATCTCTTTTTGGAGAAGGAGCGATTCTTTCAGATCTAGGCTATAAAAGCTCTGAAGTTAGCTTGGCTTGTGTAAAGAGCAGCAGATAATCCGGTCCCCCTGCTTTGGAGTCCGTTCCCGACATGTTGAATCCTCCGAACGGATGAACCCCTACGATCGCTCCTGTACACTTTCGATTAAAGTATAAATTCCCAACATGGAACTCAGTCCTGGCTTTTTCGATATGGGCACGACTTCTCGTATAGACTGAGCCTGTTAACCCATACTCCGTATTATTGGCGATCTGTAGGGCATGATCGAAATCCTTCGCCTTAGTAAAGGCTACTACTGGGCCAAAAATTTCTTCCTGCATGACACGCGCCTCAGGATGGACATCGGCAAAGATCGTCGGCTTAATAAAATAACCGGCTTCATCTCCTTTTTCCCCTCCAGCCATGAGACGTCCTTCTTTTTTTCCGATCTCAATGTATTCGAGAATTTTGTTATACGCGCCTTCATCCACAACAGGCCCCAAGAAGTAGGAAGGCTCTCGAGGGTCCCCCATCGTCAGCCCTTTCGTTAACTCAACAACCCTAGCCAGTACCTGGTCGTAGACATCTTCGTGAATAATCGCCCGAGAGCAGGCGGAACACTTCTGACCGGCAAATCCAAATGCGGAAACGGTGATCCCGTGTGCGGCTAATTCAAGATCAGCATCTTTATCCACAACAATCGAATCTTTCCCGCCCATTTCAGCAACTAATCGCTTAATCCACTTTTGCCCTGGCTGGAACTTAGCCGCCCTCTCATTAATGCGAAGCCCTACTTCGCGTGAGCCGGTAAAGCTAATAAAGCGAGTCAGCGGGTGGTCGACTAAATAGTCCCCGACCTCAGCTCCACTTCCAGGCACATAGTTTACGACTCCGGCAGGAACACCAGCATCCTCCAATATTTCCATAAACTTAGCGGCAATGACAGGGGTGGTGCTGGCTGGCTTCAGAACGACCGTATTTCCTGCCACAAGGGCGGCTGTCGTCATTCCTACCATGATCGCCAAGGGGAAATTCCAAGGCGGGATTACCACGCCCACTCCCAAAGGAATGTAATACAGCTCATTATCTTCACCTGGCAAACGAGTCAGGGGATGGCGTTCCCCAAGCTTTATCATTTGCCGGCCATAATACTCCATAAAGTCGATTGCCTCAGCCGTATCCGCATCGGCTTCCGGCCATGTTTTACCTGCTTCCTTCACCAGCCATGCGGAAAACTCGTGCTTTCGCCTTCTCATGATGGCTGCCGCCTTAAAAAGGTATCTTGCGCGGTGATCAGGAGGTACGGCTTTCCACGTTTCAAACGTTTGAGCCGCTGCCTTCATCGCTTTTTCCGCTAATGTACGATCTGCTTTAGAAATAATTCCGATTACTTGATCCTTTTGAGCGGGGTTGATCGATGTAATTTTCCCTTCCGTCTTGATTCGTTCTCCACCGATGATCAAGTCATAATCCAATCCAAGCGAACTCTCTACCTTTTGCAAGGCTTGTTCAAAATCTTTCCGGTTCTTTTCATCCTTAAAGTCAGTAAAGGGTTCAGGGCGATAGTCAATTAACACGCTTTTTCCTCCTATAATCATTTACTCTTAGATTGCCCAAGGACGGAAAAAATGTGTAAACAGCAAAAAAAGGACTTGCCCCAGTACCTAGTACCAAGGAAAGCCCTCTCGACTTATAACATCTTAATAAATTCCTCTTCTGTCAATACAGTAATATTTAATTCCTGAGCTTTTTTCAGCTTCGAGCCGGCAGCTTCTCCCGCCACCACGAGATCGGTTTTTGCACTTACGCTTCCCGAAACTTTCCCGCCGCGTTCTTCAACCGCTGCTTGCGCTTCTTTCCTGCTCATTTGCTCCAAAGTCCCAGTCAATACAACCGTCTTTCCGGCAAACGGCGAATCCCCGCTGATTTCCTCTAATCGAGGGCCTTTGTATTCAAAATTAACACCCGCCTGCCTCAATCTTTCAATGGTTTCCCTAACCTGTGGGATGGCAAAATAAGCAGCTATACTGTGAGCCATCTTCGGGCCAATTTCGTCTACAGCAATCAGCTCGTCTTCCGATACTTCCATGATACGATCTAGCGTAAGGAACGTTTGGCTGAGCGTTTTGGCAGCCTTTGCCCCGACTAGTCGGATTCCCAGTCCAAACACTAGCTTTTCAAGGGAATTTTGTTTGCTTGCCTCGATCCCGGCCAGGAGATTATCGACGGATTTTTCCCCCATACGTTCCAGGGAGAGAAGCTCCTCTCTCTTTAGAAAATAAAGATCGGCCACATCTCGAATCAGCTGATGGTTAAAAAGCTGAGTGATGACTTTTTCCCCCAACCCGTCAATGTTCATGGCATTGCGGGAAACAAAGTGAATTAAGCCTTCCCTGATATGGGCTGGACAAGAAGGATTTACGCAGCGAAGAGCCACTTCCTCCTCTAAGCGAACCAGCTCACTCTCGCACTCAGGGCAATGAGTAGGCATCTGATAAGGACGTTCTTCGCCGGTTCTTCTATCGGCCAGCACGCCAACGACTTCAGGAATAATGTCTCCAGCTTTTTTGACAATGACATGATCGCCGATCATCAGGCCTTTTTCGCGGATGATATCCTCGTTATGTAAAGAAGCCCGTTTGACCGTCGTTCCGGCAAGGCTGACTGGCTTTAGAATGGCCGTCGGGGTAACGGCCCCAGTCCGACCCACACTGACTTCAATATCTTCCAAAACGGTAACAACTTCCTCAGCAGGAAACTTATAAGCAGTCGCCCAGCGAGGACTCTTGGCGGTAAAGCCAAGTTCACGCTGCTGCGCATAGCTGTCTACCTTGATTACCATACCATCAATGTCATAAGGAAGCTGGCTTCGCTTCTCTGTCCAACCCTCGACAAATTGGATCACTTCTTCAATCGAAGAAAAAACGCGTCGCTCCTGGTTGACCTTAAACCCCAAGGCCTCTAAATACTGAAGGCCTTCACTATGCGAATCTACCTGATCGCCTTCAAGCAAGCCGATACCATAGATAAACAAATCCAATTCCCGTTCCGCAGCCAGCTTAGGATCTAATTGGCGCAGCGAGCCTGCCGCCACATTGCGCGGATTGGCAAAAAGCTGCTCCCCTTTTTCCTCCCGTCCCTTGTTTAGCTTTTCAAAAGCTCTCCGAGGCATAAAAGCTTCTCCCCGGACCTCAATCGTTCTTGGCTCGGACAGGCGAAGCGGCATCGAACGAATGGTTTTCAGATTTTGCGTAATATCTTCCCCGATCGCCCCGTCTCCGCGCGTTGCCCCTTGCACAAACAAACCATCTTCATAGCGCAGCGACACGGCTAAACCGTCAATTTTCAATTCGCAAACATATCGAACTTCCTCTGAGGTTGCATTTTGCCGAACACGCCGGTCAAAATCCCGCAGATCATCCGCTCCAAAGCTATTGCCTAAACTTAGCATAGGAACCCGATGCTCCACCTTCTCAAAGAAAGGCAGAGGCTCGCTGCCTACCCTCTGGCTGGGTGAATCCGGACTCTTCAAATCCGGGAAAGACTCCTCCAGCGCCAATAGCTCCTTCATTAACTGATCATATTCCTGATCCGTAATTTGCGGATTATCTTTAACGTAATACAAATAATTATGCTTATTGATTGCTTCCCGCAATTCTTCGATTCTTTTTTGCGCAGCCACCAAATCCATACAATTCTCCTTTAGATGGTAATCAAAAACGGTCTATTATACAACGGCGTTTTCTCAGGGTAGGGCTTGGGGATGGGCAAATAACAGGAGTTTTTCCGCCTATCAGCTGTTTTAATAGAAAAAGAGTGAAATAAGCGGATTTTCTCCCGTTATCCAACCCTAACCTAGCCTCTATAACCTTTTTATCGGTGCAAATTTAGCCAAAAGCTTCTTAATCCCTGTCGGCGCTGAAAACGCAATGTCCAGCTCCAAGCCATCGCCTTGTCCTTTCATGCTGACTACTGTCCCTTGTCCCCATTTTCCATGCTCCACCTTGTCACCCAGTTTCCAATCCGCATGAACGTCTGCTCCTTGCGAAGTTGAGGCTGAAGAAGCAACCGTCGGTCTTTGGAACGTACGAGCGGGAGCCACAGCTGGTTTGGGTTCTTCCCCTTCCAATAATTCCTCTGGGATCTCACTTAGGAAGCGAGAAGGAGGATTCATCGTCGTCCTTCCGTATAAGGTTCTCATCTTTGCGCGAGTAAGGTAAAGCTCCTCCTCGGCCCGAGTTATGCCTACATACGCAAGCCTTCGTTCCTCTTCCATTTCCGAATCCTCAAACAGTGCACGCGAATGCGGGAAAACCCCTTCTTCCATACCAACCAAGAAAACGACAGGAAACTCTAATCCCTTTGCGCTGTGCAAAGTCATCAAAATAACCTTATCATCATTATCTTCTTCATCCACACTGTCGATATCAGCTACAAGAGCAAGCTCGGTCAAGAAAGAGGTTAAGCTCTTATCCTCGTTTTTATTCTCAAAATCAAGCGTAACGGACAAGAACTCATCGATGTTTTCCAACCGGGCTTTCGCTTCCAAAGTCCCTTCCGTTTTGTACATTTCTCTGTATTCTGTTCGCTTAAGAACCTCTTCCGTGAGCTCCGTTACACTAAGGAATTCGTTCATTTGCTCTAAATCCTGAATCATGCGGGCAAATTCAACGATCGTTTTCGCTGCCTTTCCGGATAATCCCATTTGATCGCTTTCCATGATGGCCCGATACATGGAGATGCCCTGCTGTCCGGCATAAGCGGCAATCTTATCAATCGATGCCTGTCCAATTCCGCGCTTAGGAACATTGATAATCCGCTGTAAGCTAATATCATCGTCGGGATTACTGATTAGACGCAAATAGGCCAAGACATCTTTTACCTCTTTACGGTCGTAGAACTTCGTTCCGCCAACGATACCATAAGGAATATTGGATTTGACGAAAACTTCCTCGACCACACGGGATTGAGCATTTGTTCGGTAAAGAACGGCAAAATCCCGATAATGCTTTCCTTCCGAGAGACCCTTTTTAATTCGGTCCACAATAAAGAAAGCCTCTGAATGCTCGACATCCGCATTAAAGATTTGAATCTTTTGGCCTTCATTATTTTCCGTCCAAAGATTTTTAGCCTTCCTGCCCATATTATTTTTAATCACACTATTAGCCGCCTGAAGAATTCTCTTCGTAGACCGATAGTTTTGCTCTAGCTTCACTACGTTAGCATTCGGGTAGTCTTGTTCAAAGTTAAGGATATTGGTGATGTCAGCACCGCGCCAACCGTAAATGGATTGATCCCCGTCCCCAACTACACAAATATTCTGGTGCTCATCCGCCAGCATGCGGATCAGCATGTATTGGGCTCTGTTTGTATCTTGGTATTCATCGACGTGAATATACTGGAACTTCTTCTGGTAAAACGAAAGCACTTCGGGAATCTCTTTAAAGAGTTGAATGGTAATCATGATCAAATCATCAAAATCAAGGGCACTATTGCTCTTTAGTTTCTTCTGATATAACTCATATACTCGATGGACAACCTCTTGGAAAGGGTCACCGATTAGATTTCCGTATCGCTTAGGATCCTTCAGCTCGTTCTTGGCTGAGCTGATTCCTGAGAGTACGGCTCTAGGATCATACTTTTTGGGATCTATATTCAGGTCTTTTTGGCATTGTTTAATGACGGATAATTGATCGGAAGTGTCTAGGATCGAGAAATTGCGATTATACCCTAGTCGATCAATATCTCTGCGGAGAATTCGGACGCACATCGAGTGGAAGGTAGCAATCCATATGTCTTCCGCTGCAGGCCCGGCAAGGGCGGAGATTCTTGCTCTCATTTCGCGGGCGGCCTTGTTGGTAAATGTGATCGCCAGGATGCTCCATGGCGCCACCCGCTTGTTTCTCAGCAAGTAACCGATTCGCTGGGTCAACACTCTCGTTTTACCGCTGCCGGCGCCGGCAACGATTAATAATGGTCCTTCCGTTGTTTCCACCGCTTTTCGCTGTTCAGGATTCAAGCCCTTTAAAACATCTTGCTCTCCCGCAAATATATTCATAAGTTCAACCCTTCCTACCTGTTAGGCAATTACTCTCTAACATAAGAACGTCCGTTTCTATTTTATCACATCATTGACTGCCTCAACAGTTTTTAACGCTTGCTTTAGGTCTTCATAGATGATGTTTCCGACCACAACGGTATCTGCCCAATTGGCCATTTCCCGCGCCTGATCTACTGATCGTATTCCTCCGCCATAAAAAAGGCTGGCGTCTCGGATAACGGATTTTACCTCTTTTACAGTCTCTGGATCGCCATAAGCCCCGCTGTATTCTAAATAAACCACTGGCAATTTGAGCATTTGATCGGCCAGACGGGCATAGGCTTTTATTTCATCCAAGCTTAGATTGGTCTTTGAGCCTGTAAGCTTGGCTGCTTCTGCCTCCGGATTTAAGATGATATACCCTTCGACAGCAACCTCTGACCATTTGACCAACGATCCATACTCCATAAGGCCTTCTACATGCTGCCCGAAGATCCATTCGGTCTTTTCCGCATTAAGCACCAAGGGGACGAAATAATAATCAAAGCCGGGAACAACCGCTTGTACATTGGAAACCTCCAAAATGCACGGAATAAGAAAGCGTCTGACCCTTGCTAATAAATCGATCGTATTATCAAAGGAAACCCCGCGAGTTCCCCCAACAATGACGGCATCTGTACCGGATTCGCATACTTTCTCTAGATCCTCATCGGAAATTTCCTTATCCGGGTCTAGCTTGAACACATGTCGCCACTCATTCACATTTATCATGACGGTCATCCTCCTCATTTACTGGTCTATTATACCGAATTATTGAGGCCCGAACAAAAGGAAAAGGACCTTCCGTAAGGAACGCCCTCATCTCGATATCGCTTATTTTTCAGTGGGTTGAACCCTGTCTAAGGCCAATTGGTAGCCATCATTTCCATAATTTAAGCAGCGCTTCACCCTGGAAATCGTAGCCGTACTGGCACCAGTTTCATCCTCGATTTGGTTGTACGTAAATCCTTCGCGAAGCATGCGGGCCACCTCAAGCCTCTGAGCCATGGATTTCATCTCATTGACCGTGCATAAATCATCAAAGAAAGTATAACATTCATCCATATTCTTCAGCGAAAGGATAGCTTTAAATAATTGGTCGAGCTCTTTGCCCTTAAGTTTATCCAACTGCATCGTATATTCACCTCTCAAGCTATGGGATTCTGCAGTGATGTGCTACTTTAAAATTTTTACGAAATAAAGACCTATTAACCTTATATTATTTCATGCTGTACTTTTTTGCAATAAGTAATCGCTTTCACTAGAAAAAACTCGTAGTTTACTAGAATAAACCACATATCAACTAGAAAAATCAATACATTTGCTAGAATCATCTCCAATTTTACAAGAATCACAATGAAACCAAAAAAACCGAGCACAAGTCCGCTCGGTTTATTCCATCTTTACACTTTCGCTAAGCGCTGGCACGCTAGGAATGATATTCACCCATGTATTCCCGGGGTACATCAAGGCTTCCTTGCCATCAATGTAGGCTCGGATGAGTCCGCCCTTTCGTTCCCATGTGATTTCCTGGGCTTTTCCGTGCTGCAGCAAAAATCCTTGTCCTGGACCGAATACGTCAACGTCTCGCCTTCCTTCTTTGTCTAAGATCTTATGAGGAGCGGCAAGAATCATCACGTTTACCGCAGTCAACTGCTCGTCTGTCGTTAAATCCTTGTGGATCTTCCCCGCTGTGGTTCGCTTGTAGCGCTTATTTTCACTATCATACTCGTAACCAATCTTGTATTGGCTCGTATATGCGATTTCTACCTTTTTCGCATCAGTTCCTGCAGCTTCTTCCTCTGGATCCTTGAAAGCGAGCTGAGGAACCTCTGCTTCCATACGAAAGCCTAACTGTTCAGAACCCTTCCAAATCTTATCTAAATCCGTATACAGGTTATGCGGTGCTTTTCGGAAACTCTCTCTCCAAAAAAAGCCTCCGCCGTTAAAAATTTCATCTAGATGGGCCATCCCATTGCCTTTTAGCGTCTGCAGGGCGGCTGGACTGCCTCCCGCATGGACCATGATCGCGTCAAACCCGCTTCCAATGTCTATATAATAAGGCCGTATGCTGCGTACAGGACCAATGACCTTAGGCTTATCGCTATGATAAATCCCTACAAAACGAGTAATGGCTCCTTCGGCTAAAATCTCATAAACGATATCGGCTTTATCTAATCCGGATTGCGGGCGAGCCTGTGGAGCATTATTCAACATGACCATAACCACCCGTTTGGGAAGTTCCTCATTCGTTCCGATTCCTGTAAGGGGTGCGGTATACTTAAAAGATTCCTTCTGTTGCTCTGGTTCAGCTGTTTCTTTTGGTTCTTGTTCAACAGGCTGTTCAACCTGAGGAGGGGTCGGTTCCGTCTTCGAAGCCGTGTCGTCATCCCCACAAGCTGTAAGAACCAGGGAAAGAGCAAGGGAAAAACTAAGGAACAAGCCCTTCTTCATGTCAAATCGCCTCTCTTCTCCATATCTGTCCTTTTGTTTTCGACAAAAAAAGGTAGAATCCTTCTCTTTTTCAAAATTCTTCAAAAAAAGAGAACCCTCATTGTAAGGTAACTTTAGATGAATAAAGCAGTCGTTTCTCCTTAAGTGAAAAGATTCCTTGTGCCGTTAAGCGGAGATCAGGCAAATGGGTAGCGGATAAAAAGAATAATGTGTAAAACGGATCAATATGCTTATGACCCCTCACTTTTAATAATTCCACCAGGCACTCGGTTTCTCTGATCAGCTCTTCCATTCCCAATCGGCTCATTTTTCCTCCTAGCGACAAATCCAACCGGAATAGATCCTCTTTATTATCTTTCAAAACGACTCCCCCACCCCGGTTGAGCAGATCATTGACGGCTTGTGCCATGCTTTCTTTGCATTGGCCAATGACGAGAATATCCTGGGATGCCGTATTGGTCGTAGCCAATGCCTCAAGGTGTTGGGCAAAGCCTTTGATTATTCCGTTCGTAATCCATCCCCCGTTTTGATCAATGAGGCTTACATAACAGTATCCTGCCTTTCCCTCAATATCGATCAAGCCATCTCTCAGATCCAATGCTTCTTCTGCATTTCTGATAATGACTGCATTCAACATCTCGAGGACAGGGACGGTGGGAGCACTCCACTCCAAGTCAAGCCATTCCCTTTTTAACCGCCATGCCTTGTCCATCGGAAGCAGTTGAAGCTGCTCCCAATCCACTTCTGGCCATTTTTCTAAGAGCTTTCCGTTTTCCGCAACCATTCTTCCATCTGCCATCACCTTCAGAGGCCTCGGTTTGCTTAAGTCCTCCAAAAATACAAGATCTGCCAAGCGGCCTGGAGCAATACCGCCGATTTCTTGGTCCAACCCATAGTAAACGGCTGGGTTTAACGTCGCCATGCGATAAGCGGCTTCAGCCGGGACCCCATTTTCCATCGCCAGCTGGATCAGGTAGTCCACACATCCGTTCCGATGAAGGGGAGGCATGGAGCCATCCGTGGTCATCATCAGCCTGGCCGCAGCTGTGGAGTTAAAATCAAAGCCCATTGCAGCTAGTCCTGAAACCAAGTCTGGAATATCTGGACGAATCGAAGAATGACGCAGGGTAGCATACATTCCTAGCCGCAGCCGCCTCATTACCTCTTCCGCATTGATCGCCTCATGGCAGGCGGTCACCCCTAATGCCGCCATCGCATTAAGTGTATTCGAGGATGCCCCCGGATTATGCCCTTCAATTTTTTTGCCGGCATTCCGAGCTTCAGAAATCCCCCGTATCATCCCTTCATCTCCAGCGAGCAGTTCTGGCCAAGAGGTTAATTCACCTGCTTGCAGTACCCGATCGTGTTGAAGCAGTTCGATCAATCGCTCAGTCGTAAATTTAGCCATCATGTCCGGCTGCGTGCTCTGCGGATCGAGCCTAGCCCACCAGAAATTCTTGATAGGCAGCGAGCAGCTGTAATCTAGAAGATAGCTAAATTCCTTTTGCCCCAAGTTTAGGAAATAAACGAGATTATCGTTCACCTGAGTCGTTGTCCCCATACATAGTGAAAATTCACTGAAGGTTTGAACATTGCTGATTTGAAAGGGATGAGCATGAGGTTCAATATAGCCCGGAACAAGGATGAGGCCTGAGGCATCGATCTCGGCAGTTGCGGAATCAACAAGCGGCGCTTTACCTCCTACGTAGGCCACTCGATCTTCGAACAGAACCACGCCGGCTTGCTCCAATTCTCCTGTATATACATTAAGAACCCTTCCATTTCTTATCCAAGCCGTTGCCGGCCTTTTCCCCTGAGATACCTCGATAAGCCCTCTCACTTTCGCTTGATCAAGTGGGCGAATGGGCTTTGCCATAGCCAGACCCCTTTCTTTTTTCTTTATTGTAGCATACTTTAAAATTTTCCATCAGCAGCAAAACCAGCTGCCAAGTATTCTTTTGCCCAGATAGCAAAAACTAAGCGCAAAACGGTTATTGGAGGATTATATAAAATGAAAAAAAACGTAGGCACCATTGATGCAATGATTCGGCTTTCCCTAGGTTTCTTTGCTCTTGGATGGGGGATTTCCCGCATGTCACGAAAATCTCGAGGGTTCATGCCTTTTTTGGTTACCCTACTGGGATCGCAAAAGATCGCGGAAGGTATAACACGGTTCTGCCCTATGTTAGCTTATTGGGGTTGGAGCACAAGGGATGGCCTAGGCCAGGAAAGAAAAATGCCGCCATCCACCAACTACTATGCCCGAAGAAAAATAGAACCCCCTCTCACTGCTCCGCAAACACAGCAGGAAAGGGGGGCTATTCATGAATAGTGCTCGAGTTCTTGAACTAGCTGGAGATAATTTTTTTGTTATCGCAGCTGTTGTAGGTTCTGTTGCAGTCGTTGTCTGGCTGCTGGCAAGAATTAATAAAAAATCGAAGACTCGCTATTAACGCAGCGCTTTTTGGGCAATGTCCTTGCGATAATGCGCCCCTTCAAATCGAATCTTTTCTACCGCTTGATAGGCTTTGTCCCTTGCCTCTTGAACTGAGTTTCCAATGGAGGTAACACCTAATACTCTGCCTCCATTGGTAACCACTTTTCCTTCCTTCAGCTCGGTACCCGCATGAAAGACCATCGCTTGTTCTCCCACTTGATTTAACCCGCTAATCTCCAAGCCTTTTTCATAAGGTCCCGGATAACCTCCGGAAGCCATAATGACACAAACGGCAGCTTCATCCTTCCACTGCACATCTAGATTTTCCAGTTCGCCTGATACGCCTGCAATCAGAATATCTAATAAATCTGTTTGTAAGCGAGGAAGAACGACCTGGGTTTCAGGATCTCCAAAACGTGCATTATACTCGATCACCTTCGGGCCATCCTGGGTCATAATCAACCCGGTATAAAGAATCCCGCGGAACGGGCAGCCTTCTTTTACCATGGCTTGAGCGGTAGGAACGACAATATTTTGCACGACTTCTTCAATTAAGCTTTGCGGCATATGCGGAACAGGAGAATAGGTACCCATCCCTCCAGTATTCGGGCCTTTATCTTCATCAAATACAGGCTTATGGTCCTGGGAAGGAACCATCGGTTTTACCGTGGTCCCATCTACAAAGGACAACAGCGTCATTTCCTCGCCTTGCAGGAACTCCTCAATCACCACTTTGGCACCCGCTGATCCAAATACCTCATCCTTCATAATGTGGCGAAGGGCTTCTTCCGCCTCTTCCAGCGTAGAGGCTACCGTCACGCCTTTCCCCGCAGCTAGGCCGTCTGCCTTTACCACAATCGGAGCACCTTCCTTGCGAACGTAAGCAAGAGCCGCCTCGTAAGTATCAAACGACTCATATTTGGCCGTTGGGATTTCGTATTTCTTCATCAAGTCCTTAGCAAACGTTTTGCTTCCTTCAATCAGAGCAGCCTCTTTTTTAGGCCCGAATACAGCTAGTCCTTTTTCCTCGAAAAGATCTACGATTCCTGCCAATAAAGGATCTTCAGGCCCAACAAAGGTAAGGTCCACCTTCGCTTCTTCAGCGAAAGCAGCCAGCTTTTCTATTTCCATCGCACCAATCGGAACGCATTCCGCTAGCTCCGCGATGCCTGCGTTTCCTGGAGCGCAATAAATCTTATCCACTTTAGGACTTTGTGATAGCTTCCAAACGATGGCATGCTCGCGGCCGCCGCCGCCCACGATCAATATTTTCATTGGAGATCCTCCTCCTGATTAGTGTTTGAAATGGCGAACCCCAGTTAATACCATAGCAATGCCGTGCTTATTGGCTTCTTCAATGGAGTCCTTATCGCGGATTGATCCTCCTGGCTGGATAATCGCCGTAATCCCCGCTTTTGCAGCTTCTTCTATCGTATCTGGCATTGGGAAAAACGCATCCGAAGCGAGTACTGATCCTTTTGCCTTTTCCCCAGCTTGGGCAATCGCAATGCGAGCAGAGCCTACGCGATTCATCTGTCCTGCGCCTACACCCACGGTTTGGAAATCTTTAGCCAACACAATCGCATTGGATTTCACATGCTTAACCACTTTCCAGCCAAATAGCAATTGCTCCATCTCTTCGGCTGTCGGCTTTCTGTCTGTTACCACTTGAAGATCCGCCTCAGTCACTTGTTTGATATCTTCTTCCTGAACCAACAAGCCGCCTTGTACGGAGGACAAACGAAGAACCGGTTTTTGATCCGCCTTTACTTCGCTAAGCTTTAGCAGTCTGAGGTTTTTCTTTTCTTTCAACACTTCTAAAGCGTCATCGTCAAAACCAGGTGCCATGATAATTTCAAGGAACAACTCTTTCATTAACAGAGCAGTTTCTTTATCAATCACTCGATTCGCAGCAATGATTCCTCCGAAGATAGAAACAGGATCCGATTCGTAAGCCTTTTGGTAAGCTTCCAAAATGGTTTTTCCGGTACCCACTCCGCAAGGATTCGTATGCTTGACAGCTACGATAGCTGGCTCGGTAAACTCCTTGACAAGCTGCAATGCGGCATCCGCATCATTAATATTATTGTAGGACAATTCTTTTCCATTTAATTGCTCCGCCGTGCTTAGGGTGCCCACTCCTGCTAATGGCAGCTTGTAGAAGCCTGCCTTTTGATGAGGATTTTCCCCGTAACGAAGATCTTGAACCTTTTCAAACGTTACCGTATATTGATCAGGCCATTCTTCGCCAACCTGCTCGGTTAAATAATTGGAAATCAGCGAATCATAAGCTGCGGTATGACGGAACACCTTAGCTGCCAAACGGCGGCGAGTCTCTAGGCTCACATCTCCTGCCTTCATCTCTTCAATGACGGTTGCGTAATCTTTTGCATCCACCACAACTGTTACAAATGCGTGATTTTTCGCAGCCGAACGGAGCATGGTCGGTCCGCCGATATCAATGTTTTCAATAGCGTCTTCATAGGTCACGTCCGTTTTGCTAATGGTTTCTTTAAACGGATAAAGGTTCACGACCACTAGGTCAATCGGCTGGATATTCAACTCTTTTAATTGCTTTTGGTGCTCTTCCTTATCACGTATCGCTAATAAACCACTGTGGATATTGGGATGAAGCGTTTTGACGCGTCCATCGAGAATTTCCGGGAACCCGGTGACTTCGGAGATGCCTGTTACTTTTACTCCCTGCTCCTTGAGCAGCTTGGAGGTTCCCCCAGTGGAAATAATCTCTACCCCGAGTTTCTCCAGCTCCTTCGCAAATTCCACCACACCTGTTTTATCCGATACACTGATTAACGCTCTTGTCATCGTATTTCCACCTTTCTTCCGTTTAATTCCACTCTGCCTTCCGAAATCCAGCCAATCACTTCAGGCAAAAGCTGATGCTCCTGCTTCTGTATTTTTAGCGATAGGGTATCCTTCGTTTCACCCTTCTCTATGTTTACCGCCTTTTGGGCAATAATCGGGCCCGTATCCATTCCCGCGTCCACAAAGTGAACCGTGATCCCCGTCATTTTCACTCCGTATTCCAAAGCTTGTCCGATCGCATCTTTACCTGTGAATGCGGGCAGAAGGGAAGGATGCAGGTTGATCATGCGGCCGGAATAAGCCGTTAAGAGGGTTGAACCGATTAATCTCATATATCCGGCGAGAACAACAAGCTCGACTTGCATTTCCTTCAGCTTTTCTAGGATGGATTGCTCATACGCTGTCTTATCGGCAAATTCTTTAGGCTGAAAAGAAAAAACAGGAATGGATTCCTGTTCAGCCCTCTTTATCGCAAGCGCACCCGGACGATCACAAACCAACAGCGCAACTTCTATATTTTTTAGCCGCCCTTCTTTTACAGCCTCCACGATGGCTGCAAAGTTAGATCCGGATCCTGATGCAAAGACGGCAATTCTCATCCTTGAGTTCCCCCGATCAAGCGGACCCCATCTTGCCCTTGGGCTACCGAACCGATGCGGTACGCCTGTTCGCCAAGCGCAGAAAGCTTATCCAGCACAGCAGCGCTGTCCTGCTCCGAAACCACAAGGATCATCCCAATCCCCATATTAAACGTACGGTACATATCATATTCCGAGATGTTTCCTTTTTCCTGGATCAAGTCGAAAATAGGGAGAACAGGCCAAGAACCGAGTTCCACCTCTACTTGGACTCCCTCAGGAAGTACTCTTGGAATATTGTCATAGAACCCGCCGCCGGTAACATGAACCATGCCCTTGACTTGATAGTCTTTCAAAAGCTCCAGAAGAGGCTTCACATAAATGCGGGTTGGCGTAAGCAGAGCTTCACCGAGCTTTCCGCCTAATGATTCCACTTCGGACTGAAGAGTCAAGCCGGCATCCTCGAGAAGCACCTTGCGGACTAAAGAAAAGCCGTTGCTATGAACACCGCTGGACGGCAGACCGATGACGACGTCACCAGGTGCAATGGTTGAACCGTCGATAAGCTTTTTGCGGTCAACGATTCCGACAGTAAATCCGGCAATATCATACTCTCCATCAGCGTACATGCCAGGCATCTCTGCGGTTTCTCCGCCAATTAAGGCGCACCCTGCCTGTTCGCAGCCATCGGCAATCCCTTTTACGATCGCCTCGATTTTCTCAGGGAGCACTTTCCCGCATGCGAGATAATCCAAGAAGAATAAAGGCTCAGCTCCTTGAACCACTACATCATTTACACACATGGCTACCGCATCGATACCGATGGTGTCGTGCTGATCCATAGCAAAAGCAATTTTCAGCTTCGTCCCTACTCCGTCTGTTCCGGAAACCAGAACCGGTTCTTCATACTTTTTCATATCGGGCTGAAATAAGGCACCGAAGCCGCCTAAGCCGGTTAGAACTTCTGGCCGGAAGGTTTTCTTAACGTGCTTTTTCATCCGTTCTACCGCTTCATTTCCTGCATCTATATCTACACCAGCGCTGCGATAAGCATCACTCATATCTGTTGTCCTCCTTAGCTAGACTTGCTCACACTTGCACAGTGGGTATCCGCTTCCTCATCTTCATAAATTTCGGTAGGATATTGGCCTGTAAAGCAAGCCAAGCAATGGCCCCGATTCGTATCGCTTGAGTCTCTGCCGACTCCTTCCATTAAGCCTGCTACGGAAAGGAAAGCCAGGCTATCTGCTCCAATATACTCGCGCATTTGCTCAATGCTTTTCTTGGCAGCAATCAGCTCTTCTCTGGTAGAGGTGTCTATCCCATAGAAGCAAGGGTTCATGACAGGCGGTGAACTAATGCGAACGTGAACCTCCGTAGCTCCAGCCTCTCTCAGCATACGGACGATTCTGCCGCTTGTTGTGCCTCGAACAATCGAATCATCGATCATTACCACTCGTTTGCCTTCAACGACCTTACGAACGGCACTAAGCTTCATTCTGACCCCTTGGGCTCGAAGTTCCTGGCTTGGCTGGATGAACGTACGCCCTACATAGCGGTTTTTAATTAATCCCAGCTCATACGGAATGCCTGTTGCTTCGGCATAGCCAATCGCCGCAGAGATGCTTGAATCGGGCACACCTGTTATGACGTCCGCTTCTACAAAGGCTTCTTGGGCCAGCTTTCTTCCAAGTTGCTTCCGTGCTTGGTGAACATTGATGCCATCAATGTCACTATCGGGTCTGGCAAAATAAATATACTCAAACGAACAGATGGACCGTTGGGTATTCCCGGATATTCTTTCGGAGCGGGTTCCTTCTTCATCGATAATAATCATTTCACCCGGCTCCACCTCGCGCCAATACTCGGCTCCGATCACATCAAACGCACAAGTCTCAGAGGAAACCACGTACCCATCCCCGATTCTTCCCAAAGACAAAGGGCGCAAACCATTCGGATCCAACGCGACGATCAGTTTATTTTCGGTCATAATAAGCAGAGCATAAGCCCCCTTGATCATGCGGAGGGATTCCCGAACCGCATCTTCGATCCGATCATAACCGGAACGTGCGATTAAGTGGGCGATAACTTCCGTATCACTTGTCGTCTGGAATATTGATCCTTGACGCTCCAACTGGTGTTTCACTTGCTTAGCATTAACTAGATTCCCGTTATGGGCCAGAGCCAAGTTTCCTTGGCTATATTTGAAAATTAATGGCTGGGCATTCTCGATTCGGCTATCGCCGGCAGTCGTGTAGCGGACATGGCCAATTGCCATATGTCCTTTGATCTTATCTAGTTCCTTGTTGCCGAAGGCTTCCGTAACTAGTCCCATCCCCCGATGATAATTAAACTTCTCTCCGTTGGAGGCACAGATTCCAGCCGATTCCTGTCCCCGGTGCTGCAGGGCATGTATGCCATAGTAGGTCAACTGGGGAGCGTCGGGATGCCCGAACACCCCAAACACTCCACACTCTTCATTTAATTTATCCCAAATTACGTCATCAAACATGGAATCGCATCCTTCCAGGCTGCTTTTGCGTCGGACAAGGATTGGTTAATCGTTTCCTGCCCATTTACGCGAATGGTTAATTGGTCACCTGTTACTTTTCCTAACTGGGCCACAGGAACACCCTGAGCCTTCGCTAGATTCATGATTTCTTCTGCACTTTCCAAAGTAGCAGTCAAAAGAATACGAGATTGGGACTCACTGAACAGAGCTAAATCCGGACGAAGATCAGTAGAAAGATTGATTTCAGCCCCAACCTCTCCAGAAATGCAGCTTTCGGCCACAGCTACCGCTAATCCGCCTTCCGCAAGATCGTGCGCGGATTTGACCCAACCTTTGCGGATGGCTTGCAAGGTCACAGATTGAACTCGCTTTTCTACATCCAGGTCAATTTGCGGAGGACGACCTTCAATTCGGCCAAGCAATAGCTTTTGATACTCAGAACCGCCAATCTCTGCCTTGGTTTCACCAAGGAGCAGGATTACATCCCCTTCATCCTTGAAGGACTGGGTCGTAATATGATCCATATCTTCAATTAATCCGACCATCCCGATCGTTGGCGTCGGATAGATCGCTACTCCGTTGGTTTCGTTGTATAAGCTGACGTTCCCGCCGATAACGGGAGTTTCCAGCTGACGGCAAGCTTCGCTGATTCCATCCGCTGCTTTTTCAATCTGCCAGAAGATTTCTGGTTTCTCCGGACTTCCGAAATTCAGGTTATCCGTAATCGCCAACGGCTGAGCACCGGAGCAAACGACGTTGCGCGCCGCTTCCGCTACCGCAATGGCTCCCCCGTGGTACGGATCAAGGAAGACATAACGGCCATTACAGTCTGTGGTCATCGCCAAGGCTTTACGTGTACCTCGAATGGCAACCACAGCCGCATCCGAACCTGGGTGTACTGCTGTATCGGTTCTTACCATATAGTCGTATTGGTTATATACCCATTCCTTGCTGGCAATGGTTGGAGCAGCTAAAAGCTTCTTTAACGTTTCATTATAATCTTTGGTTTCTTCTAGCTTCGAAGCATCAAGCGTTGCAAATTCTTCATAGTAGCCTGGCACCTGGGATGGCTTGTGATAAACCGGAGCGTCCTCAGCCAACTTATCTACTGGAATATCGGCGAACACTTTTCCTTGATGCAAGATGCGAAGACGGTTGTCATCCGTCACGCGACCGATCACGACCGCATGAAGGCCCCATTTTTCGAAAATCTTATATACTTCTTCCTCTGTCCCTTGTTTTGCTACCACGAGCATCCGCTCTTGAGACTCGGAAAGCATCATTTCATAAGCTGTCATGCCTTGCTCGCGCTGTGGAACCAAGTCTAAATCCAGTTCGATTCCGTTTCCAGCCTTACTGGCCATTTCCGAACTGGAGCTGGTTAACCCGGCAGCCCCCATGTCTTGGATCCCTACAACCAAACCGGAATCAATCAATTCCAAGGTCGCTTCAAGCAGTAGCTTTTCCATGAAAGGATCTCCTACCTGAACCGCTGGACGCTTAGCTTCTGATCCTTCACTCAGTTCTTCGGAAGCAAAGGTCGCCCCGTGGATCCCGTCTCTTCCGGTGGCAGCTCCCACGTAGATGACCGGGTTGCCGATTCCTTTGGCTACACCTTTTTGAATTTGATCATGGTTAATCAAGCCCACACACATGGCGTTGACCAGAGGATTTCCTTCGTAGCTAGGATCAAAATAAATCTCTCCGCCGACCGTTGGAATTCCAATACAGTTTCCATAGCCAGCGATTCCCGCTACAACATTTTCAAATAAATATTTTGTACGCGGCGTATCTAACTCGCCAAAACGCAGCGAGTTAAGCAAGGCAATCGGACGGGCACCCATCGAAAAAACGTCACGGATAATCCCGCCCACACCCGTAGCCGCTCCTTGATAAGGTTCAATGGCTGATGGATGGTTGTGGCTTTCGATTTTAAACACAACGGCTTGGTTATCCCCGATATCGACAATCCCTGCTCCCTCTCCAGGTCCTTGCAGGACGCGCGGGCCGCTTACTGGAAAGCGGCGAAGAACCGGCTTGGAGTTCTTATAGCTGCAATGCTCAGACCACATGACGCTGAAGATTCCTGTTTCTGTATAGTTCGGCTTTCGCCCAAGGATCTCAACGACCTTGTTATATTCCTCTTCAGTTAAACCCATTTCACGGTATACCTGCTGCTCAGCGATTTGTTCAGGGGTAGGCTCTTTATGCTGCACCGTTCTTCTCCCTCCAGTACTTAAGAATTGAAGTAAACATGCGCTTTCCGTCCTCAGAGCCTAGCCAATCATGCACAGCGCGCTCAGGGTGAGGCATCATGCCTAAAACATTGCCTGTTTCATTCATAATTCCGGCGATTTCCGCGATGGATCCGTTCGGGTTATGCCCTTCATAGCGGAAAATGATTTGCTTGTTTTCTTCAAGCTGCTTTAACGTTTGTTCATCACAGTAGTAATTTCCATCACCATGGGCAATCGGGATCTTAATCCATTCCCCTTCGGCATAATCCATGGTAAATGGCGTCTGGTTGTTTTCCACTTTCAAGTCCACCATTTCACAGCGGAACTTCAAGCTTTGGTTCCGTCTCAACGCTCCTGGAAGCAAGCCGGCTTCCGTTAGGACCTGGAATCCGTTGCAGACGCCAAGCACCAGCTTGCCGGCCGCCGCTGCCTTTTTCACTTCTTCCATCGCAGGAGCCAAGCTCGCCATGGCTCCTGGACGCAAGTAATCTCCATAAGAGAAACCGCCAGGAATGAGGATCGCATCATACTTGGAAAGATCCGTTTCCGTAAACCAAACATAATCAACCGGTTGGCCTAGGCAGTCTTCGACCGCTTTATACATATCGATATCACAGTTGGAACCTGGGAATACAATCACCGCAAAATTCATGGTTTAAACCTCCTGCAGCTCGAAACGATAGTCCTCAATCACGGTGTTCGCCAAAAGCTTTTCACACATTTCCTTGATGCGCTCTTCCGCCGCAGCCCTGTCGTTTAGCTTCACTTCCAGCTCCATATATTTTCCGATGCGCACATCTCCCACCTCATCGAATCCTAGAGAATGAAGAGATCCTTGCACGGCATTTCCTTGCGGGTCGAGTACACTTTCCCTTAACGTTACATAAACAGTAGCTTTAAACATGAGCTTCTCCTCCTAAGCGTCTTAAGATTTCCTCATAAGCCTCTTCTACACTTCCCAAATCACGGCGGAATCGGTCTTTATCCAGCTTTTCTTTCGTCTTGGCATCCCAGAAACGGCACGTATCCGGGGAAATTTCATCGGCAAGAATCACTTGTCCATCCTCGGTTCTTCCAAACTCCAGCTTAAAGTCCACCAATATAATTCCACGTTCAGCCATATAAGCATTCAAGATTTCATTGACTTGGAGCCCTACCTTCTTTAATTGGGCAGACTCTTCTTCCGTGGCTAGCTCAAGAACTGAAACATGGGCATCATTAATAAACGGATCTCCCAGCGCATCGTCCTTATAATAAAACTCCACAATCGGGTGTCGAAGTGGCGTTCCTTCCTCCATTCCCAAACGTTTAGCCAGGGAACCCGCGGCAATATTGCGCACGACAACTTCAATCGGGATAATAGTAACCTGGCGTACAATCTGCTCCGTAGGAGAAACTTTTTTCACAAAATGATTTTCAATTCCTTTTTCCTTCAACATGCTAAGGAAAATGGAGCTGATTTCATTATTTAACACGCCTTTGCCGGAAATCTTCGCTTTTTTCTCTCCATTAAAAGCCGTTGCATCATCCTTATATTCAATCCAGTAGTAGCCAGGTTCAGTGGTCTTATATACCTTTTTTGCTTTTCCTTCGTATAGCTGCTCTAACTTTTCCATAGCCGGATTCCCCTCCATTTGGGTGAAATGAATTAAGAGAGACCTAAACGTTCAAAGATCGTATCGACATGCTTTAAGTGCCAGTTATAGTTGAAGCAGTCATCCATTTCCTCTTTTGTCAGCATAGAAGTAACCTTGCTGTCTTCCTCCAGAATCTGGCGGAAGGAGCGCTGTTCTTCCCACGCTTGCATCGCTTTCGGCTGGACGGTATCATACGCTTCTTCACGGCTTAAACCTTTATCAATTAATTTAAGCAGCACACGCTGAGAGTAAATGAGTCCAAAAGTACGATCCATGTTGCGCTTCATGTTTTCCGGGAACACGGTCAGGTTCTTCACAATATTTCCGAAACGATTGAGCATATAGTTCAATAGAATCGTAGCATCTGGCAGAATCACTCGTTCTACAGAGGAGTGGGAGATATCGCGCTCATGCCATAGCGGAACGTTTTCGTAAGAAGAAACCATATAGCCACGGATCACGCGAGCCAACCCTGTCATGTTTTCGCTTCCGATCGGGTTGCGCTTATGAGGCATAGCCGAAGATCCCTTTTGCCCCTTTCCAAAGGCTTCTTCCACTTCTCTGGTTTCACTTTTTTGCAAGCCGCGCACTTCGGTAGCGAACTTCTCAATGGAGGTGGCAATCAAAGCGAGAGTTCCCATATATTCAGCATGGCGATCACGCTGTAAGGTTTGCGTAGAAATCGGGGCAGCTTCTAGTCCTAGCTTCTCGCAAACATATTTCTCAACAAATGGATCGATATTGGCATAGGTCCCTACCGCACCGGATATTTTTCCGAATGCAACACGCTTTGCGGCTTGATCAAAACGTTCTAAGTTGCGCTTCATTTCCTCTCGCCATAACGCAAGCTTCAGTCCAAACGTAGTAGGCTCTGCATGTACGCCGTGAGTCCGACCCATCATGACTGTATGTTTATGTTCTTTTGCTTTTTCCGTTAAGATATCAATAAAGTTAACAAGATCTTTTCTTAGGATTTCATTAGCTTGGCGAAGAAGATAGGAAAGAGCGGTATCGACCACATCGGTTGACGTTAAGCCGTAGTGAACCCATTTCTTCTCTTCCCCTAGTGTTTCAGAAACGGCACGGGTGAAAGCGACTACGTCGTGACGGGTTTCTTCTTCAATTTCATAGATGCGGTTGATATCAAACCCGGCATTTTTCCGCATGGTTTCTACATCTTCAGTTGGGATATGGCCAAGCTTTGCCCAAGCTTCACATGCCAGGATCTCCACCTCTAACCACGCTTGAAACTTATTTTGCTCGGTCCAAATGTTCGACATTTCCGGACGGCTGTATCTTGAAATCATATGGTAACCTCCATCTTTCTCCAAATTTCCAATTTATCGATTTGCTGCATCGCTTCTTCTACCGTTGATGCTAAAACATTCAAATGACCCATCTTCCGCTTCACTTTAGCTTCCGCTTTTCCATACAAGTGAAGCTTGGAGGAAACAGGCAATTGGCTTACTTTCTCTAACACCGGCTCGACATGCTCTCCAAGGATATTGACCATCACGACTGGAGACAGCATGGTCACATCCCCCAGCGGCAATCCGCAAATCGCTCGCAGGTGCTGTTCAAATTGGGAAGTCACACAAGCTTCCATAGTAAAATGTCCGGAATTGTGCGGCCTTGGCGCCAACTCATTGACCACGATCTTTCCCTCTTTTGTCAGGAACATTTCCACCGCAATCAAGCCAACAACACCTAACGCTTCGGCGATCTGCAAGGCGATTTCCTCTGCCCTCGCCGCCTGCTCCCCAGAGACGCGTGCAGGCACGATCGTTTGGTGAAGGATATTTTCGATATGAATATTTTCAGCTACAGGAAACGCCTTAACCTCTCCGTTGGTGCTCCTAGCAGCGATAACAGATAATTCTTTTTCAAAAGGAATGAACTGTTCAACGATGAGCTCTGCACCAGACCGGTTCAATTCCTCAAAGGCGCGCGGAACTTCTTCCATGGACCGGATCACCCATTGCCCCTTGCCGTCGTACCCGCCCGTTGCTGTTTTCATGACGCAAGGCAATCCGAGTTTGATGACAGCCTCTCTTAGCTCCTCTTCACTGGCTATGACTTCAAAGGGCGCTACAGGAACGCCATGACTGTGAAGAGTCGATTTTTCTCGAATCCGATTTTGGGTAATCTTCAACAATTCGCTTCCTTGCGGGACAAACGAGGTTTTCTCTAATTGTGCAGCAACTTCTGCATCCACATTTTCAAACTCATAAGTCACCACATCACACAACTTGGCAAACTCCTCCGCGGCGCGAAGATCGGAATACGCAGCAGTGACCTGCCGGTCAGCTACTTGTCCGCAAGGAGAATCGGGGGTGGGGTCTAAAGTGACGAAACGATAGCCCATATTCCGACCAGCCAAAGCTAGCATTCTTCCTAGCTGGCCGCCTCCCAACACACCGATCGTTGATCCTGGCTTTATCATTTTCATGGAAGCTGCCCTCCCTCCATGACGCTTTCCCGCACTTTTTCACGTCTTTCTACGAATCGTTGCTGAATTTCCGGATACTTAATCCCAAGAATTTGAGCAGCCAACAAGCCAGCATTCGTCGCTCCGGCCTTGCCAATAGCTACAGTAGCCACCGGAACCCCACCTGGCATTTGAACAATCGATAAAAGGGAATCCAAACCGTTCAATGTGGAAGATTTCACTGGAACACCAATAACCGGCAGCTCCGTTTTTGCTGCCACCATGCCCGGCAGGTGAGCCGCTCCTCCTGCCCCGGCAATGATAACCTCAATCCCTCGTTCTCTTGCCGTAGAGGCGTATTCAAACATATAATCAGGCGTCCGATGAGCCGATACCACCTTTTTCTCATACTGGATCCCTAAATCATCTAAAACGTTACAAGCATCCTTCATGGTTTCCCAATCCGAGGTACTCCCCATGATTACACCTACAAGGATATTCATGTTCAAAATCCTCCTACGCACGAATAATTCATTTTTAGTAAACCATAATTTCCGAAGAAAAACAACCTTATATGCGTACTTTTATGTAATTCATATGATTTAATGTTCGTGTTTTGGTTACCTCCAGTTTTTTTTTAGCATTTCTGTCCATAAAAATAGGCATCTCTTTTTAAGATGCCCAATCTCTGCCATATATTAGTGTAACCAACCAAAATAAATTAAGAAGACGAAGAATAAGAAGTACATTATTGGATGAACATCTTTTCCTTCTCCCTTGACAAGCTTCGTTAATGGATAAAGGATAAACCCTAGCCCAATACCTGTCGCAATACTAAACGTGAGCGGCATTAGGATGACAGTAAGAAAAGCCGGAGCTGCTTCTTCAATTTTATCCCACTCGATCTTCGCTAAGTTGGAAGCCATCAATATCCCCACAACAATCAAAGCCGGAGCTGTAACAGCTGGAATAATAACAGCAAGCAGCGGCGAGAAAAACAAGGAAATTGCGAAAAATCCCGCTGTCACGACAGAAGCGAAGCCTGTTCTCCCCCCAGCAGCTACCCCTGCTGAGGATTCCACATAAGAGGTGGTTGTAGACGTACCCAATACAGCTCCTGCAATGGTAGCCACAGAGTCAGCCGACAAAGCCTTTCCCGCTCTTGGAAGCTCATTATCCTTCATGAATCCGGCTTGGCTGGCTACACCTACCAAGGTTCCTGCTGTATCAAAGAAATCCACGAACAAGAAGGTAAAAATAACGATCAGCATTTGCGGAGACAGCATAATTGACATATCGGTCAAAGGACCAAATAAAGCTCCAAATGTCGGGGCAATGCTAGGGATCGGAGATACAATCGCAGCCGGAGGCTGGACGATCCCAAAAATCATGCCAACCACTGCGGTAAGGACCATCCCGTAGAAAATCGCGCCTGTGACCTTTCTTGTCATTAATACGACAGTAAGCACAAGCCCGAAATTCGCCAGTAAGGTACTCCTGACTTGCTCTAATTGAGCTGGCTCCATTCCTTCCTTATAGTGAAGGTGACCGAGAGCAACATAGGTAGCTGGATCCGCTATGATGATCCCAGCATTCTTGAAGCCGATAAACGCGATAAACAGCCCAATACCTGCAGAGGCTGCTAATTTCAATCCACTCGGGATAGAATTAATGATCGTTTCCCGTATCCCTGTGAAGGTGAGAAGCAAGAAGATAATCCCGGATATAAATACCCCTGCTAACGCTTGCTGCCAAGGAATTCCCATTGTCAAAACAACCGTAAAGGTAAAGAAAGCGTTCAGTCCCATTCCCGGAGCTAAGGCTATGGGGTATTTAGCGTATACACCCATAATTAGCGTACCAATGACGGCGGCTAGAGCTGTCGCAACAAATACGGCATCCTTATCCGGATACAACCCTTTTAGATCTGGCGGCAGATCCGCACCACTCAGCATAAAGGGATTGACCGCTAAAATATACGCCATGGCCAAAAAGGTCGTTAGCCCTGCAATAAACTCGGTCCGAAAATTGGTTCCATGCTTCGCAAACTCAAAATATCTGGCTATAGCAGATTGATCCCGAACGTTCGCCGATTTTTGATTCTCCATAATCAGCAGTTCCTCCTAATGATTAAGAAATATAAAGACTATCGCTAAACACGAACATTAGTTTAGCAATAGCCTTAATCACAGTCAATGGATTTATAATATTATCTTTATATATTTTCTACAACATTCGGTTTAGGATTTATTCCCACTCAATGGTCGCTGGTGGCTTGGAGGTGATGTCATAGACCACACGATTCACATTCTCCACTTCATTGACAATTCGCACTGATATTTTCTCCAGGATATCATAAGGTATACGGGCCCAGTCTGCCGTCATCCCATCAATTGATGTTACGGCACGTATTCCTACAGTATAGGAATACGTTCGGCTATCCCCCATGACCCCTACGCTTTTCATATCAGGCAGGGCGGTGAAGTATTGCCAGATTTCACGATCCAAACCAGCTTTTTGTATTTCATCACGCAAGATCGCATCAGATTCCCGAACAATCTCCAGCTTGTCTTCCGTAATTTCCCCAATTACACGGATCCCTAGACCAGGTCCTGGGAACGGCTGTCGCCAAACGATTTCCGCAGGCAAGCCTAACTCTTCTCCAACCTTACGGACTTCATCTTTAAAAAGAGTTTTCAGCGGCTCGATAAGCTTGAGCTTCATGTCTTCCGGAAGTCCGCCTACATTATGGTGCGACTTGATCGTCTGGGCGGTCGCCGTTCCGCTCTCCACAATATCCGTATATAAGGTCCCTTGGGCTAAGAAGTCCATGCCTTCCAATCTGCTCGATTCTTCTTCAAACACATAAATGAACTCGTTTCCGATGATTTTCCGTTTCTTTTCCGGATCAGAGACCCCTGTGAGCTTGGAGAGAAATCTTTCCTTGGCATCGATCTTAATGACCTTCATATGGAATTTTTCACCGAACGTTTCCATCACACTTTCCGCTTCGCCTTTGCGCAGCAGCCCATGATCGATGAACATGCAAGTCAGCTGATCCCCGATGGCCTTATGGATCAAGACTGCAACCACTGAGGAATCTACCCCTCCGCTCAAAGCGCACAACACTTGCTTGTCCCCTACAGTTTCACGAATCTCGGATATCATTTGCTCGATGAAATTTTCCATCGACCAGTTTCCTTCGCAACCGCAAATGTTAAATAGGAAATTCCGAATCATTTCATTTCCGTACTCCGAATGGCGAACTTCAGGATGGAATTGAACCGCGTAGAAATTTTTCTCCGGGTGGCTCATGGCGGCAATGGGGCAATGCTCGCTGCTGGCATCGATGCGGAAGCCCTCAGGCGTTTCCACCACCAAGTCGCCATGGCTCATCCACACATTCTGTTCCTTGTCCAAATCGCCGAAGAAAGGGCTATCGTTAGTCACGCTGATTGCGGCTTTTCCATATTCCCGCTTGCTGGCTCTCTCTACTTTACCCTTCAGGTGATGGGTCATCATCTGCATGCCGTAGCAAATCCCTAAGATCGGGAGCCCTAAATCATAAATCCTTTCATCTGCCAAAGGAGAATTCTCTGCATAGACGCTGGCAGGGCCTCCCGAAAAAATAATGCCCTTCGGATTCAATGCCTGGATCTTTTCAATCGGTGTATTGAAAGGAAGCAACTCACTATAAACCCCTAGATCCCTTACTCTTCTAGCAATCAATTGATTGTATTGGCCGCCGAAATCCAGCACGATCACGATTTCATTAGGTCTTTCCATATTCAAATCCTCCTAAGATGATATTGCGACTGACGTTAGGAATAGGTTCCCCTTTTCTCCCAAAAACATAAAGCCGGTTTCCCCTGATTGTAAAGATCAGGAAGAATCCGGCTGGATCAAATTTCCCTTTTCCTGACATTCACCCTGTCGAGATATACTAACGTTCGACTTTTGACGAAATCATTCTACCAAACAACGGTAAAATGTTCAAGAAAGGAAATGACGTATGAATTTTCTTAATATAGACTTATTCTTCTTTACCTCTGGCTCTTCCCATGAATGCTGCCCATAGACATGCTTCTCAAAAGAGGCGGTGAGGTCTTTCAGTTTTTCTTTACTTTCGGTATTAATCCCGATTCGCGTAACATACTCCTGCAGGGATTCTCCCTCCTGCCTGCGAGAAAAAGTGCTTCCAAGGGCAGAAAGAACAGCCAAATAAAGCTTAGCCACCCCCTCCGCGTTTTCCACGCGCTTCCCTTGCTGATAGAGGTACCAAAATCGAAGCTGGGCTTTCTTCCTGACCAACACAAACAGACCAACAGCTAAAAGCAACGCGAACGCAGAAAGCCAAATCATGCGGTAGTTGATCCATGGTCCGCCCGTCCCCAAATTTTCTTCTAGCTTATATAGCTGGTCTGCCATTTCTTGGGAAGTTGGAGGAATCATGGCACTGGCCGGGACATCTTCTGGCTTTTCCTCATTTACCTCGACATCCTGCTTTGTCGGGTGGCTAAAGCCTGGGGTCGGTTCGAACGGGATCCACCCATAGCCTGAAAAGTACACTTCAACCCAAGAATGGGCGTTCTTGTTTCTTATAGCCACTTCATAGTTTTGCTCATCCTTGAGGATCATATCCCCCGTGGAGAACCCCTTCACGTAACGGGCTGGAATGCCAGAAGCCCTTAGCAAGACAGTCATGGACGAAGAAAAATGATCGCAATAACCCTTTTTTGACTCAAAAAGGAACTGATCTACAAAATCTTGTCCTTCATGCAAATAAGGGACATCCAATTTCTCATACTGATACCCGCCCAAGTGCTTGAGATATTGCTGGATCGCATAGGATTTGGAGTAGGGATCCTGGTGCCCCTCGGTGATCTCCTTTGCCAATTGGCGAACTCTGGCAGGCAGCCCGAGCGGCAGCTGGAGATAGTCCTGGATTTCCTCAGGGTAGTCGGTAGAAGATTGCTTTAGCCGTTCTTCATTAATTAAGGGAATGCTAATGAGCGCCTCATAGCCTGCTACATACTGATCATCTCGCGTATATTGCACCTTGATCTCATGATTTCCCGTCGTATACAGGGAGATCGGCTGCGGTGACAAGGATTTGACCTCTTGAATTTGCCCGCCGTAAAAAAGGAGACGATAACGCGGATTCTCAAATGTCACCTTGGTTAAAACCTCTTTTTCGTCCATCTTCATATTCTCGACTAGCGGTTTTAATCCAAGGTCTCCCGTCATTTTTAGGATGCTGGTTTGTCCACTTACATCCTTCCATTCGGATCCCGTATAAATACTTCTGGATTCCCCGCGCCAATAGTGCTTTTCTGAGGTTTCTGCACGGAAAACGACCGTATCGTCGTCGACGAAAGGCCCCCCTAGTCGGCTGTCGCGGCTTTCATACCCTACCTTCTGCTGGACAGCCCCTCCTTGCTGCAGCCAAGCAAAGCTTTGGCTAACGGCTTCCCTTGGTTTAGGGACCGCATAAGCGAGTGACGTCATCGCTGCGATAAGCACAAGGGACACAAGCATCCAATGCAGGCGGTTGTATTTTCCTATGGCTTTTTGGACACCCCATCTTTCCACTGTACGAAGCTGCTGAACCGCCAGCAGCAATAAGCTAAGGAACACAACGCGGATGACAGCTTCCTTGACTTCATAAATGGTAGTCACATCCATGATGGCAAGAAATACTGCCGTAGATATACTTAGCCAAAGAGCTTGGTTCCGCGCTATAACGGCACGGTAAACAATGTGGACTACCACCCACAAAAGCAGAATAAAAACAAGGGAACGAACAAAGCTGGTGGTTAAAGCAAGCTCTCCTAATCTGAGCTTTTCATAGTTAAAAGCCATCTCCATCCGGGCATACTCTACCCACGTTCGCTCGTCCGTGTAAGGCTGGTAAAGATAAAATAATAACCCTAGAGATCCAGCAAGCTTGAATATACCGCTCACTAGGATTGGGAGCTTCACCATAGATACCGCAGAGAACCAGCCCAAGAGCCACAGGAATACGTCAAAATTCTTAAATTCTACTAATAAAGGCAAGGGACGCAGCCATTCCCACAGGACAAAAAAAACTAAAATTCCCCTAAGCCCATACACGGTGTAAAATCACCCCGCTTCCTTGCAGCTTATTCATCATGCGATGAGACTCCTCCGACTCTTCATTCGATGAGCAAAAAAGCTCAACCTTGGTTTGCTTATGAGCCAGCTCCGCCAATAGCAAACTTAACGAACGATCAATCCGGCCTGTTACAATGGCTAGCTGAGCCCCTCGAGGCAGCAGGGGTAAAGCTTGTTTTACCAAGTCTTCCACCCCTGCTTTCCCCTCGGCTTGCAGGGCAGACAATTCCTCCAATACACGGTAAAAATCATGGCCCTGAGCCCCTTCGAGCATCTTGGCTTTTCCAGGGCTTCCTTCTATAAGGAGAGCAAATTTCAACTGCTTTTTAAATCCCAGATTACTTAGACTAGCTGCCGCCTGTATCGCTTTCTCAAAAGAGCGGCTATCAGGATAAGCCCCCTGTCTTGAATCTAAGAAAACGGCAAAATATTGAGAAACCTGGTACTCAAATTCCTTTGTCTTTAACGTTTGGCTTTTTGCGGTTGCTTTCCAGTGAATTTGATTAAGCCGGTCACCAAATGCGTATTCACGGATGCCCACGACCGAGGTCAGCTCATCCGAGTGTCGCCGGGCTATAGAGGCTTGCCCGCTTTTTTGTCCATCCTTTGCCGTCCACTTTTGCAGCAAGTCATACTTCGGATAGACCAGAAAGCGGTCCGTCAGTTTTATAGTCTTTTCTGCTTTAAAGATGCCGAAGAGATCCCCGCAGACTACCGTGATTTCCTTTAAGTCATAGGCCCCTCGGGCTAACTGGGGGAGTTCAAAGGTGATATCGATCTCTTTTTTAAACCACGGAAAAAAAACCTGGCCAGGAACAGGGGGCAGATTGCCTGGCCATAATTCATGGACGGCATACCATGCAAGAGGAAAGCGAAACCCTCTAGCCAGCTTGATGGTCACGACTTGCGTTCCTCCAGCCTGCAGCCGTTTCTTGGCCACCAATCTCGTAATATTCAGCTTATAAAAACTAGTAAGAAAAACCATTCCCTCATAAAGCATTAAAGCCGCGAGGATGGAAAAAATAAACGTGCTTGCAAAGCCCGGATGCCATCCCTTGTAAACGTAAGAGAGAAGCGTAAAGAAAGCTAAGATCGCGAGATTCATGGTTCCCTTCATCCTTTGTCCCGTGCGACAGGAACTGGAATTCGCTCAAGAATTGATTGTACAACCTGTGTAGGGCTGACTCCTTCAAAGCGAGCCTCGCTCTTTAAAATGATGCGGTGAGCTAAAACTTCCGCCGCCAATTCTTTAATGTCGTCCGGAGTAACAAAGTCTCTTTCTTTGAGGAACGCCCTCGCTTGAGCCGCCTTATAAAGGGCAACCGTTCCGCGCGGACTGACTCCAAGCAGAACATCTTGATAATTTCTTGTCATCTGGCAAATTTCCACAATGTACTCCTTGATCGCCTCACTTACATAAACTTGGGAAACCTGGCCTTGCAGTTCAACGATTTCCTCAATTGTGCAAACTGTGGAAAGAGCATCAGGAGTTTCCATCATCATGCTCCTCGACAGGATTTCCACCTCATCGATTTTTTCCGGATAACCTAGGTGAAGCTTCATCATAAAACGGTCCATCTGCGCTTCAGGAAGAGGATAGGTTCCCTCATACTCAACCGGATTCTGGGTAGCCATCACGATAAAAGGCTTATCCAAATGATAGGTCATTCCGTCTACCGTAAGGGACCTCTCCTCCATCGACTCCAGCAAGGCTGACTGCGTTTTTGGCGAAGTGCGGTTGATCTCATCCGCTAAAAGAATATTGGTCATGATAGGACCTTGCTTAAACTCAAATTCCATCGTTTTCTGATTGTAAACCGAGACACCGATAACGTCCGTCGGCAGCAAATCGGGCGTAAATTGAATTCTCTTAAACGTTCCGTTAATGGAGCGAGCAAGGGCCTTGACCATTCTCGTCTTCCCCACTCCCGGTACATCCTCAAATAAAATATGACCCTGGGCAAGCATGGCCACGATCATTTTTTCTATCGTTTGGCGTTTGCCCACAATCACTTTTTCTACATTCTCTATAATTCTATTTAAAACCCGTGATTGATCAATTGTGATCATGAGTACACCTCATTGTTTATGGTATCCCTTTATTTTACTTTATTTGGAACGATGGTGAAACCCAAAATGGCTGGAAAATGTGTGGTGGACTCGATTATGCAGGAAGATATTAATTGGCTATTATGGATTTATATTACAGCCTACCCATTCCTTATCGACTTTCCCAATATCTTAGTCTTGAACCTCTTCCTATGTATGCTAGAATTAATGGCAGTTTTACAAGTTGGAACAAGGCCTTGTCCGATCTACAATCCTGGCTAGTTGGTGGCGAATCACGCGGGAAGAATAGAGAGGATTCGTTATGAAAAAGAATATGACTGTGTTAACTATTGTCCTTTTCTTTGTGGGATCTATAGGCTTAGGCCACAACTTCGTGGTTAATGCAATGGAATGGGATGAAAAGATGGAATCCGCAGATTCTTTCGCTCCCGATGGATTTACAAAGAAGATGAAAGATAGCATGATCCGGCAGCCTGTTGCCGAGCCAGACTTAACACAGCAGGATAAATTAGTGAAAGAAAAGATTGAAAAAAAGATAAAGGAAACTGTGGCATCAGCGCCTGCTCCGGCAACAGCCGCGGCTCCTAATCCTAAACCAGTACCCAAGCAAGCACCTGTCGGTTATACATCTGAAGACCTAAAATGGCTGTCTCAGATCATTCATGCCGAAGCAAAAGGGGAACCTTTGAAAGGAAAAATTGCGGTTGGGGCAGTCGTTCTGAATCGAGTGGAGCATGAAGAGTTTCCAAAGAGTGTCTACCAAGTCATTCATCAAAGAACTAAAAAAGGCAAATATCAGTTTCAGCCGGTCGCCAACGGCAAAATCAACAACCGACCGAATCCAGAGTCAGTAGAAGCCGCTAAACTAGCCTTGAAGGGGAATGATCCGACAAACGGAGCGCTCTTCTTCTTTAATCCAAAACTATCCCGCAGCTCTTGGATGGCCAATTTGCCAAAGAAAGCCCAGATTGGGAACCATGTTTTTGCTGGAAGTTAGGAATCATTTTTGATAACAGGAGAATTTCCGGTTATTTTAAAAAAAACGAAGCAAATATATGAAAATAGGCAGACCAAATCCGGTTATTACTGTGAAACGCTGGAAAAATTGATGCTTCACGGAACCTAACAGGAGAAAGTCCGCCTATTTTGCTGTTTTCCTATCAAAAAGTTGAGATAACAGAAAAATCTCCCGTTATCCTCTCCACCTTCATTTACTTCACTACCACTTTTGCCTGATCCTTCAGCTGGGAGTGTCCCTTGACTACAACTTTATCCCCGGCATTGAGTCCGGACTCCACAATAACCTGCTTTGTGTTTCCTTCTGTGAGGGCAATTTCCCTTTTGACAGCTGTATCCCCTTCTATGACATAAACAACTTTTTTGCCCTCTTCTTCGATGATCGCATCGGTTGAGATAAGCAGCCCCTTCTTCTCTTCTAAATCGTTCACTGAAACGTCCACCTTCATGCCAGGTAGCAAGGCGCGATCCGGGTTGGTTACTTCTAGCTCAACCGGGAACATTTTCGTTTGGGCCGATGCTTCTAAACCTACGTAGGATACTTTCCCCTTGGTCTTTAATTGCAGGGAAGGAACCGAGATGTCCATTTCCATGCCTTGTTTAAACTTTAACCGGTTGTTTTCGGTGATGTTGAGTTTGACGATAGCTGGATCTAAGTGAATGAGACTGGCAATGGGGGCTTGGGGGTTAACACTATCCCCCACTTCCACCTTCACATCCGTAATGATGCCATCTGCCGTTGCCTTTATTTCACTATCAGTCAAAGCATTGCGAGCTCTTTCTACATCCACCTGAGCCTGTTTCACCCGAGCTTGCGCGACCTGAATTCCCGCGTCTGTCTGCGCTTCTGACTTTACCGCCTGATTCAGCTGGGATTTTGCTTGGAGCAAGGAGGATTCGGCTTGATCGATCTGAGCCTTATATTGGGTTTCCAATTGCAAAAGCGTTTTCTCCTCTTGTTCCATATCACTTGCGGAAATGGCATTCGCTTCAAAGAGAGCTTTGTTTCGCTCGTAATTCGCTTGAGCCAATCGGAGCCCTTGCTCTGCCGATTCCTTTGCACGCTCATACATGGTCAAGTACAATTCGATTCCTTGTGAGGCTAGCTCCTGGGAAGTTCCCCCTGGGTTCAGCCCTTTTCCGCTCTGGGCCTGCTGCAGGCTTGCTTTTGCAACAGCCAATGCAGCCTCTGCCTGTTTGACCGCCAGCAGATAGTCTGAAGGATCGAGCTTTCCTATAACTTGCCCATTCTTCACGGAATCTCCCTTTTTAACGGTCAATCCGACTAGTGTTCCAGATACTTTTGAAAAAAGAGAGATACTTGTATTCGCATTAATTTCCCCTATAATACGGTCCGAGCGGCTTAAGACCCCTTCTTTCAGTTCTTCCACACTGACGGGAATGGCGGTGGCATCTATTTGCGTACCTTCTTCAACCGGCGCGGAAGCGTCCTCTGTTTTTCCGCAGCCGGCCAAGAGGGAAAGAGCAATAACACTTGCCAAACCTATCGTTTTCCAACTTCTCATGATCGTTTCTCCTCCTCTACCCTTACACACCTGACACCGCCTCCTGATCACCGGGATGCTCTTTGCTCGTTTCATCGTTTCTTTTCTCAAATATCCGGCTGCGGATATTGTCTAGGATCTCGTAACCGACAGGTACCACGACAAGAGTTAACAAAGTAGAAGTAAGCAACCCCCCAATAACGACGATCGACAGTCCTTTTGACATCAGCGTGCCCTCAGACAATCCCAACGCTAGAGGTACTAATGCCGCAATCGTTGCTACAGCGGTCATAATGATCGGACGCAAACGCGTCACCCCCGCTTCAATTAAAGCATCACGCGTACTGAATCCTTTTTCCCGCTGTTGCTGGACACGATCGACGTATACAATGGCATTCGTAACCACGACCCCAATTAGCATCAGAAACCCAATAAGGCTCGTCACATCAAGAGCCGTTTGCGTGATGAACAGCCCCAGCAATCCGCCAATTGCCGCTAAGGGCAAGGATAGGAGAATCGATAATGGAGCCATTGCATTCCCAAAGGCAATCACCATTACGATATAAACCATAAAAATCGCCGCGCCAATCGCATAAAACATTTCTTGGAAGCTCTTGTTCATATCCGCCTGAATGCCTTCCGTCGAGTAAGTAATGCCCTCCGGAAGCTTTAATTCCTTCAGCGATTCACTTGCTTCAGCAGAGACTCCTCCTTTATCGGTGCTAATAATATCAGCCACTACTTTGATATATTGTTTTTCGTCCTTTTGCATGAGCTGAGCCGGTGCGCCCTCAACGGACACGTTAGCTAATTCGTCCAGACGAACTTGTTGCCCGCTGGGACTTTTCATCCAAAGCATCTCCAGCTTTTCGACGGAATCCGCTTCTTCATCCGGCAATCCCAAAATCATGTCAAACTCTTTTCCATCGAGTTTGATTTTGCCCATTTGCATATTAGATAGCAGATTGCTGACCTCTCCGGCAATCTGCGCTGGAGTCAATCCCCATTCGGCTGCTTTGTCCCGATCGACATGAATCATAACCTGATCCTTCGTATCCGATAGGTTATCTTTTACGTTAATCAGCATCGGGTGCTGCTTTAATTTTTCCTTTAGCATCCCTGAAGCTTCCTTCATCTTCCCTACATCCGTACCGTTCAGGATAACTTCATACTTGTTTCCGGCGCCGCCGGAGGGCTTGATAAAGGAAATCTCCGCTCCAATAGGCATAAGCGGCTCTGATTCTAAGCGATATTTGTTTAAAGCCTCATCGACATTGGCATCGGACTTTAATTTAATGGTCATGCTTGAACGATTCGACTGTCGATTATCCTCATTTCCTAGCCCCGCGCTGCTCAGTATATATTCCACTTGAGAATCGGCCATCACGACTTGTTCTATTTTTTCTACCATTTCCTGAGTCACAGCCAGCTCTGTGCCCTTGGGCATCGTCATATCTACCCAGATCATCTTCAAATCCATATCCGGAAGAAAGCTTTTATTCAATATGGTAGACAACCCGACACTTCCAAGGAACAAGGAAAAAGCCAGTACAGAAGTAATCAGTTTATGCTGTAAGGACCAAGTCAGCAATTTCCGATACTGCACAGTGATCTTTCCCGGTTCATGCTCCTTAATATTCGAACGGAGGATCATCAGCTTTGCCATTAAAGGAACGATCGTTACAGCCACTAATAAGGAAGCTAATAAGGAACAAACGACCGTTAGAGCAAAAGGACGAAAATAAGCTCCCACAATGCCGCTGACAAAGACAAGAGGAACAAACACCGCTACGGTAGTCAATGTGGAAGAAGTAATAGCGCTGCTTACCTCCTTGGCCGCAAAAAGTATCAGGTTCTTATCCCTTTCCTTACTGAGCTGGAAGTGACGGAAAATATTTTCAATGACCACGATACTGTCATCCACCACGCGCCCTACAGCGATCGCCATGCCAAACAGGCTCATCATATTTAAGGTGATACCTAACCAAGACATGAAAATCATACTCACAAGGATGGATAAAGGAATCGAAACAAGAACAATGAGGGTAGAGCGTACATGCCGCAAAAACAAGAGGATCATTATAGATGCCATGATGGCCCCGAGAATTCCCTCTTTCATCATTCCATTGATCGACTTTTTCACTTCTTCTGAGCTGTCATAAACGGTTTCGATTTGCAGATCGGGATATTCCTCTCGGAATTCATCCAGCTTTGCATTAATTTTATTTCCGGTTTCCACTGCATTCGCATCATCGGTCTTATAAATATCCAAACCAATGCCCGGATTCGTATTTAAGCGGCTAATCGAATTTTTATCGGTATAGAATTGAACTTCAGCCACTTCACCCAATTCCACATACGAAAAAGCACCTGAAGAAGAGGAAAGGAAAAGCTTTGTCCTTCTAATTTGCTCAAGATTGGTAAACTCTCCGACTACGCGAACGATCTGGTCTTCTCCGTCCATGGTGACACTGCCGACAGGCGTAGCCACATGGTTGGCTTGAATCAATTGCTTTAGCTCGGATGGAGACAATCCGTACGTGTTTAGAGCATCCACCTTCGGATAGATTTTAATCTTTCGCTTGTAGTCTCCCGTTGTTTCTACCTTTTCAATCCCATCAATTCCTTTCAGCTCTTCCAGCAAAGTATCCTTTACTAGATCATTGAAGGCATTGTCTGAACGCACCCTATCTCGGTTTCCGATGGATAAATAGTACATCGCTTGGCTGGAGGTAGACTCGGTATGTATCTTGGGCCTTGCCGCATTGTCCGGAAGCTTGACGTCATTGATTTTTTTCTCAATTTCATCTCGGACTTCATCCGCATCCGCACCGGAATTTAACCATGCCACTAAACTGGAATGGTTATCACTAGAGGTGGATTCAAGTGTTTTCAATCCTGCGGTATTGACAATGGCCTTCTCCAGCGGCTTGGTCACATCGTCTAAGACATCCTCTGGAGAAGCATTAGGATAACTTGTTGAAACCACTACCACTCCAAAGTTTACGTTCGGTTCGCTCTCTACTTTTAAAGAAGTTGCTGCAACCACACCGCCTAAGGCGATTAAGATCGTAATAATTATCACCGCGGCAGAATTCCTTAAAGAGAATTTTGTCAGAAACTCCATTTCCTCTCGGCCTCCCGTTATCCAGCTGGGCATATATGCCCACGGATTGGTATTATATACCAATGTATAAAATTGTAAAGTTTTATTTATTGCAAGTATATATCGGGAGCTTCCTCGCTTCATTCGCCACAAGCAGGATTTTTTCTCCGCCTTAAGACGGATAGGCAAAAAAAACGCTAAAAGGCTGATACCCTCAGCTTTTTAGCGTTTTTTCCATATCTAATAAAATAATGAGACGTCGATCCATCTTGGTAACCCCTTGTATATAGCTTGACTCGATCCCGCCAACGACGGTAGGAGGGGGCTCTATTTCACTTTTTCTAATATCCGTTACATCGCTGCAGCTATCCACTACAATTCCGACTTCGACTTCTTCCAAACTAAGGACAATGATTCGAGTGTCTTCATTATAGGGTTCAGAAGGAATGCCGAAGCGCTTGCGCAAATCAACAGTCGGGATGACGGATCCTCGTAAATTCATTACACCGATAATATATTCATTCACGTTCGGAACACGCGTCACTTCCGTCATTCTCTCAATGGAATTCACTAGTGAAACGTCGATTCCATAGTCTTCATCGTTTATTCGAAAGATTACAATCTTCATTAAATCATTAAGGGCTTCTACGGTTGCTACAGATGCATCATCCATGTTCCTCTCCCCTTCACCTGTAAGTGTCTTTTAAATCTATTTTACAATGTTATCGCTTTTTGAGATAGAAGAGTTCGCATGGAACGGGTAAAGTCTTTGATTTCGGGAAATAGTAAAATGATGTAAGCATAAATCATATGGAGGTGTCCTACATGAACAAAGATTATATTGTGGGGGTCATCGAAAAATTTGAAAATAGCTCCCAGCCGCTATCTGAGGAATTGAAATCTAAGCTGCAGCAGATAAAATCCAATATAAATTCCATGAATCAGGACGATTTTGACTTATTATCCAATGGGGCTGTCAGAGTTTCGCCAACCATAGAATCAAATGTGGAACAAAATCCATTGGAAGATCTTCGCGGGGTGTACAGCGACTTGGAAGAATTCGCCTTATCGGGAAACTCGGAAAATGAATTGCAGCGGGCCATCACTCAACTGCGCGGCGCTCTTGGTATTCAAGATCGGTACTACCCTTAATTTCTTAAAATAGCAAAAAGGCTTCTCACAGGTTCACAGAACCTAAGAGAAGCCTTTTTAAACCCTTTATATTAAAGGGGGTGTGGGGACGTTACATCATGCCGCCCATTCCACCCATTCCGCCCATGCCGCCCATGTCAGGCATTCCAGCGCCTTTTTCTTCTGGCTTATCAGCGATTACCGCTTCAGTTGTCAAGAACATCGCTGCAACGGATGCTGCATTTTGAAGAGCAGAACGAGTAACCTTAGCAGGGTCAACGATACCCGCTTCGATCATGTTTACCCACTCGCCAGTAGCTGCATTGAAGCCTGTTCCAACTTGCTCATTCTTCAAGCGCTCAACGATTACAGATCCTTCTAGACCAGCATTGCTTGCAATGATGCGAACTGGCTCTTCAAGCGCACGAAGCACGATGCGAGCACCAGTAGCTTCATCCCCTTCAACTTGAACAGCTTCTACAGCCTTAACTACGTTGATAAGAGCCGTACCGCCACCGGATACGATTCCTTCTTCAACGGCAGCGCGAGTAGCATTCAAAGCGTCTTCGATGCGAAGCTTCTTTTCTTTCAATTCGGTTTCAGTAGCTGCACCAACTTTGATTACAGCAACTCCGCCAGCTAATTTAGCCAAGCGCTCTTGAAGCTTTTCCTTATCGAACTCAGAAGTTGTAGTTTCAACTTGAGAACGGATTTGCTTTACGCGAGCATCGATGTTTTCTTTATCTCCTGCACCTTCAACGATAGTAGTGTTTTCCTTAGAAACTACTACGCGTCCTGCTGTACCAAGGTGTTGGATTGTAGCAGCCTTAAGGTCTAAGCCAAGATCTTCTGTGATTACTTGACCGCCAGTCAACACAGCGATATCTTCTAGCATAGCCTTGCGGCGATCCCCGAATCCAGGAGCCTTAACAGCTACAGCAGTGAAGGTTCCGCGAAGCTTATTCACAACTAGAGTTGCAAGAGCTTCCCCTTCTAAATCTTCAGCAATGATCAACAAAGACTTACCTTGTTGAACAACCTTCTCTAATACAGGAAGGATATCTTGAATGCTAGAGATCTTCTTATCAGTGATCAAGATGTAAGGATTCTCAAGAACGGCTTCCATCTTGTCTGTATCAGTGATCATGTAAGGAGACACATATCCGCGGTCAAATTGCATACCTTCAACCACATCTAGTTCTGTGTTGAATCCTTTGGATTCTTCTACAGTGATAACGCCTTCCTTGCCAACCTTTTCCATAGCTTCTGCGATCAATTGTCCGATTTCTTCGTCAGCAGCAGAAATAGCAGCAACTTGAGCGATAGATTCTTTGGTTTCAACATTCTTAGAGATATTCTTGATCTCTTCAACAGCAGCACGAACAGCTTTCTCGATACCCTTGCGGATAACCATTGGGTTCGCACCGGAAGTTACGTTTTTCAACCCTTCACGGATCATAGCTTGAGCTAATACCGTAGCAGTAGTTGTACCGTCACCAGCTACATCGTTCGTCTTTGTTGCTACTTCTTTAACAAGCTGAGCACCCATGTTTTCGAATGCATCTTCAAGCTCGATTTCCTTCGCGATCGTTACGCCATCGTTAGTAATAAGAGGAGAACCAAACTTCTTCTCTAATACTACGTTACGGCCTTTTGGTCCAAGGGTAACTTTAACCGCGTTGGCTAGAGTATCCACACCGCGAAGCATAGAGCGGCGAGCTTCTTCACTAAATCTAATATCCTTTGCCATGTTAATGAAACCTCCTTCTAATTCTCATATGTAGTGCCGAATCTATTTTTCAATTTTCCCGCAGGAAAATTCCATTCATAAAGATAGCTTCCAATCAATGAATTTATTGTAGGATAGCTAGAATATCGCTTTCGCGCATGATTAAATATTCTTTGTCACCGAATTTCACTTCAGTGCCAGCATATTTAGAGAAGATAACTTTATCTCCTTCTTTTACTTCAAGAGCAACGCGCTCTCCGTTTTCGATACGTCCGGAACCTACAGCAACAACGCGGCCCTCTTGAGGCTTTTCCTTTGCTGTGTCTGGCAGAACGATCCCACTTGCTGTTGTTTCTTCCTTAGCAATTGCTTCGAGAACCACACGATCACCTAATGGCTTTAACACTGTGAAACACCCTCCTTAAGGACATTTGCGTTTTATTAGCACTCGCTTAACTTGAGTGCTAACACAATTATTATAATAGTCATTTTTCCCCAACTTTGCAAGCCCCTAAAACAATTTTTTTTCCAAGGTAGCCAGACCACTTTTGTCTAAGCCTTTTATTGTTCTGGAAAAGTTTGTTACTTCCTCATTTTAGCATCTAAAAGTTTTTCATCCAGTTAAAAAATTGTAAAAGATTTCTAATCCTAGGGAATTACCCTTTACATTGTAACCGAAGGAGGGCTAGAGCATACTACAGGCATCCGCAGTGAGCGCAAAAAAGAGAGGATCGACATCTCCCCTCTTCTGATCTAATCATCCGTATCTATAATGGCAAACTCTTCTTCATCCTTTTCCCATTCCTTATCTCTTTCCTGCTGTCTGCGATAAACAAATTTGGATAACCAAATACTGATTTCATAGAGTGCGATGAGAGGAATGGAAACGAGGATATTAGAGATGAAGTCTGGCGGTGTCACCATGGCTGCAATGGTCACAAATACTAAAACTGCGTATTTTCTCCACTTGGCGAGAATAATTGGATTGACTATCCGAATGGTCGTTAAAAACAAAATGACGACAGGCAGCTCAAATAATAAGCTTACGGGCAATACCAGGTTAAACATGAATTGAAAATATTGAGTCAACCCGTACGTTTCCTCTGCCCCGAGAGCCGAGGTGAAATTGGACATAAAGCCAATAATCATAGGAAGTAAAATATAATATCCGAATGCTATGCCCAACAACAACAGAATGACAGCAAAAGGAATATACGTAAGCAATGCCCTCTGCTCCACCTCAGTCAAGCCTGGAGACATGAAGCGCCAAACATGGAAAAGGATTACAGGCATCGTCAGGACCAAGGCAATGATAAAAGATACCTGCATGTAGATGCGCAACGCATCAGAGAGCCCGAACACGTGCCAAGATACGTTTGATGCTGCCGGGTCGTTTTTCAAATGTTCGACTACAGCTGGTGCTGCTAAAAAGCCGAGTATCATAAATAAGATAAAACAGGCGATAACCCAAATGAGCCTTTTGCGAAGCTCAGACAGGTGATCTACCATGGACATTTCTTTATCATTCATCTTCTTCTACGACCACCGGTTCATTTTTTTTCAAGAAGTATACGAGTGACTGCAACTCCACACTAAGGTCAATGTAGTGGATTTTTATGTCGTCTGGCACCTGCAGCCGAGTCGGAGTAAAGTTTAGGATTCCCTTGATGCCGGACTTCACCAATTGATCCGTAACCTCCTGTGCAGCCTGTACAGGAACGGTCAAAATGGCTACTAGAGCATGTTCTTCACGGACGATCCTATCAAAGTTGTTTAGAGGATAGATGGGGATGCCATTAATTTTTTGTCCCACTTTCGAAGGGTCATTATCAAAAGCGGCAACGATCATCGCATTATTTTTCAAAAAGTCATACTGCAATAAAGCCGTCCCTAGATTTCCTACTCCAACTAGAATGACATGTGTGGTCTCATCCTGCTTCAAGAACTCTCGCAGAAATTGAATCAGATATTCCACATCATATCCATACCCTTTCCTGCCCAAGGCTCCCAGATAAGATAGATCACGGCGTATCGTTGCTGGATCGATATTCAGGGACCGGCTGAGCTCCGCTGACGAGACCCTGCGGATCCCTAGGGAGGAGAGCCGATCGAGATAACGAAAATAAATGGGCAATCTCTTAGCCGTAACCTTTGGTATGGCATGTTCCATAAACTCACCTCCTCACCGTCTAATTGCTAACAAGTATGAAATCCTCCATATCCCAAGGAGGTAATGTCTTTTTCTGTAATCTTTTCACCTGCTAGGATCCGCGGCAAAAAGACATCAAATGAGGTAAAAGGATCATGCATGACACAGCCGGGCAATCCCATGATCGGGGTATTCCCAAAGTATGCAATCAAAAGCATAGAACCTGGAAGCATCGGTGTCCCATAGCGGACAATGTCAGCTCCTACCCCTTTAATGGCACCAGGCGTCCGATCGTCCGGATCCACCGACATGCCTCCTGTAACAAGGATCAAGTCCATTTTTTTCTCGATAAAATGCTTGATTTCATCTTGGATATGATCCGCTTCATCATTAGCGAACCGCTGCTCAACCATCTCGGAACCAAAAGCCTGAAGCTTTTTTTGAATGATGGGTCCGAATTTATCCTGAATTCTGCCCGTGTACACTTCACTTCCGGTCGTCACCACTCCAACCTTTAAAGAATGGAAAGGCTTAACGGTTATCGCGGGTTGGGAGGCAATCTGCTCTACATGGGCAATTTTCTCTTCCTCAATAATTAGCGGAATCGGCCGGACTCCTGCTAAAGATTGACCGGATTCAACCACGCGGTTGTTCAGTAAGGTGGATAGAGAGATTCCATCGATTTCATTTACCATATGGATAATATCTTCACGCACCTTTAGCAACCCGTGAATGGCTGATTTTAACGTCACTTTTCCTTCTACAGGTTCGGTTAAGTGAATGTTTTCCCCCGCCAATGCCCGCGCCATTCGCTCGGCTCCCTCATTCTCATGAAGAAAGCCCTCAGGGATATCCATAATATAGATGTGTCGTTTGCCGATGTCCAGCAATAAGGGAATGTCCTCTTCCGTGATGACGTGCCCTGCTTTAAATGCTCTTCCCTTAAACTCCCCAGGAAGAATCCGGGTTAAATCATGGCCTAGTCTCATTCCTACCGCTTGTTCCACCGGCACTTCAACTAGATAGGATGGCTTCACCACTTTTCCTCCCTTGTGATAGAACCAGCGCCTACATTCCCATGGATAATGTTAATGGCATGAGGAATTTGATCGGAGATGGCTGTAAAGCATTCTTCGACCCCTTTCGGATTGCCGGGGAAGTTAATAATGAGCGTATTTCCTCGCGTACCTGATATCGCTCGGGTTAACATGGCGCGGCGGGAATTGGCAAGGGAAGCCCTTCTCATCTCTTCCGCCAATCCAGGCACATGTCGATCGATAACAGCCTCTGTAGCCTCAGGAGTAACATCTTCAGGGCTTAATCCCGTTCCCCCGACGGTTATCAGCAATTCCACCCGCTCTCTATCCGTTAGCTCTATCATGTTTTCCTTGAGGATTTGAATATTATCGGGGGATACACGATGAATATGTATCTCGCTGTCCAAGTGGCTTTTTAGCAATTCAACCAATTTCTCAACGCTGTCGTTTACCCTTTCCCCCCGGAAAATTGAATTGCTTGCAGTGATGACACCAATTTTATATACAGACATAAAAATCCTCCCAATTTAAAATAAAAAAAGCTTCATTGATAAAGCCAGACTATCTTTAGAGGAAACAAGAGTCCATCTATATTGTACATTATTTCACAACGTAATTAAAACGAATTTGTACAAGTGATCGAATCTTGATCCGTAACAAGGCCATCTACTCGAAAATCATGGTTTTCCATAGGAATTTGATCGATGACTTGCTCTGAAAAGCATGGAGCGATCATATGGGGATGTTTAGGAAGATCAGCTAAGAACCGGTCATAGTAGCCTCCCCCATATCCTAGCCTTCCTCCCTGCTTGTCAAAGGCCACCCCCGGCATAACAATCAAGTCTATCTTCGCCGGATCTGCCATTTCTGCGCGTTCAGGATCTGGTTCCAGGATCCCATAAACCCCAGTAACCAATTCGTTCCACCCCGTAAACAAATAGGGAACCATCACCTTTCGATCCGTAAAAGTTTTCGGTACACCTACTTTCTTCCCATCCCGGACAGCTGTAGACAGGATCAAACGGATATCAGGTTCATCCCCAAAAGGGATATAGGAGAACAGATAGCTCGCATTTTGATAGCTCTCACTTTGCAAAAAAGCTTTTACGATTTGGTTCGATTTCTGGGCACGCAATTGGCTTCCAATCCCGCTTCGCAAAGCCAGCATTTGCTTCCTTAGCTCCTTTTTGTTCAGCACGTCCCTTCCTCCCTTCCCCATCACCTTTCCCATAGGAATATGGTACACTAGAACTGTATATTATTTCGAGGTGACATCCATGATTTTATTACAAGCAGTTGAGATTTCCAAATCGTTTGCTGCCGAACCTATACTAAGCGGAATTAACCTGCAGATCCAAACGGGTGAGAGAATCGGGCTCGTCGGGGTCAATGGCGCAGGAAAATCGACCCTATTAAAAATCATTACCGGGCAGCTTCTCCCTGATACAGGGGATATTCGCAAGGGCAAGGATGTTCAGCTCGGCTATTTGGCCCAAGACAGCGGACTAGAATCCGTCCAGACCATTTGGGATGAGATGCTGTCTGTATTTTCATCTTTGCGTTCCATGGAAAAGGAGCTCCGCGCCCTGGAAAGCAAGATGGGTGATCCGATGCCCGCGAAAGACTATGAGCAGCTGTTAGCGCAGTACTCCGCTATGTCCGAGCAATTCAAGGAACGGGGCGGCTACCAATACGAAGCTAATATTCGAAGCATTTTACATGGTTTAAGATTTTATGAAGACGACTACCAAACGTTGATATCGTCACTCAGCGGCGGTCAGAAAACGCGATTGGCCCTATGCAAATTGCTTTTGACTACTCCTGACATCCTCGTACTCGACGAGCCGACCAACTATTTGGATATTGAAACCCTAACCTGGCTGGAACGTTATCTCCATAACTATACTGGGGCTGTGCTGGTCGTATCCCATGACCGATATTTTCTGGATGCTCTTGTCACCGTAATCTATGAGATTGAGCGGACTCATTGCAAACGCTTTGTCGGAAACTACTCTAAGTATCTGGACCTAAAAGCAGAGGACATCGAACGCCAATTAGCTATGTTTGATAAGCAGCAGTCAGAGATTAACCGGCTCGAGGATTTTATCGCGCGAAACATCGCCCGGGCTTCAACGACCAAGAGGGCTCAGAGCCGACGAAAAATGCTGGATAAAATCGATCGCATCCAGCGGCCCATTACGGCTGACAAGCGCGTATCTTTTTCCTTTGACATTGATCGGGTCAGCGGAAACGAGGTCATCAAAATCAAAGACCTTTCTGTCGGGTACAAGGACAAGAAGCTAAGCTCCGGACTGACCTTTCAGCTTGACCGCGGAGAACGGGTAGCTTTGCTTGGCCCTAACGGAATCGGTAAATCAACCTTGCTCAAAACGGTCATCGGAGAACTCGAGCCTCTCTCCGGGACAATCGCTCTGGGCTCCAACGTAACGATTGGCTATTACGACCAGGAGCAAAAAGAGCTTCATTCCGATAAAACGGTTCTTCATGAGCTATGGGATGATTACCCTCTCATGCCTGAAAAAGATATTCGAACCGTACTGGGCAATTTTCTGTTTAGCGGGGATGATGTGCTGAAGAAAATTTCCTCTTTAAGCGGCGGCGAAAAGGCTAGAGTCAGTCTGGCCAAGCTTATGCTGCAAAATTCCAATTTTCTCATCCTGGATGAGCCGACTAACCATCTGGATATCTACAGCAAAGAAGTCCTGGAAAATGCCCTGGAGGATTACCCTGGCACTATTTTATTCGTGTCCCATGACCGTTATTTCTTGAATAAAATGGCCAGCCGGGTCATCGAGCTTCATTCCCATGGCGCTGTCAGCTACTTGGGAAATTACGAATACTATCTGGAAAAGAAAACGGAAATGGAAGATCTTGGGAAGATGCCCGCAGCTCATGTTCAGGATACTCTAGAAGATAAAAATCGGAGAAATTCGGACAAAGAATCGTTCCTTCTGGATAAGGAGCAACAGAAGAAAGAAAGGCAGCGCCAGCGAAAAATCGAAGAGATCGAGAAAAAAATCGAGGAGCTGGAAAGCGAAATTGCCAACTTGCAGGATCTCCTATGCCAGCCTGAAATCTTCGAGGATCCCGCTAAAGCCCATGAAACCAATCAACAGCTGGAAGAAAAAAATCAACAGTTGGAAGCTCTACTGGAAGAGTGGGAAACGCTGCAGGAAGAGTAAGGAGGAGGTTAAGTTTCAGGCGGAGGGTCACGTCCTCAAGTATGTTTTCTTTAATGCTTAAAAAAGAGGGTGTCCGCAAAAATAGGCTTTTTGGGTCACCCTCTCCCCATTTGAAGAGTTCACTTCTGCCGGTTAAACGGAGCGTGAAAAGTCCATTTAGTGGAGAAACTCCACTTAAAATCAAAATCAAGCTAGATAAAGTCGAAATAGCTGGAAAAGCTCCACCTAAATCAGCTCAATCCCAACATTTTGGTCGTTTCAACTCCATTAGTGGGCGTTTTTCCACCTAAATTCGTGATAAAGTAATGCTCTGGAGGTTTAATTGTATAATCTCCACTTATTCCAAATCCATCCACCTTTCCCTCACAAATCTGCCGATCCTATCACGCAACTGCATCTAATCTTCACGCTAAATCACCTAGACTGGGCAGGCTGATCCCCAAAAGCCGTTATTTACCGACCTTTAGGGACACCTTTATATTCCATCGACACCCCCTTGCTTCTCCACCACCTTTTCCTCCAATCCTAAAAACAGCAATGGCACCACCATATAAATAATCGTCGTCGCTGCCGCCACGATCCCGGAATCATTGACAACCAAAGCAGTAAACGCCCCAACAATGATGCCAAAAAATCCTCTCACGGCATAAGGGTACTTCTCCGATAAACGGCCGATCATTCCAGCGGGTCGATAGCAGAGAAGCCCGAGAACTAACAAGGATGTAATAAATACTTTGCTCCATGAAGATACACCGATCAGTTTCCAGTTCATCGCTAATTTCCGTTCCACGATATTGAAGATTTCGCTCCATTCTCCTTGAACCAGCTTTTGCATCGCTCTGCCGATGTGAGATTGCATCTGGTCCGCTGCCATCATGTTAATCAGAAACAAGCTAGATAGGGCAACAACAATGGACAACAGTCCCCAGAAGATATACCTCGCATTCAGCCGGACATCAAACAAGCGGACAAAGGATGTGCTGTAGGCCGCAACGGCGGTTAACGCTCCTCCCGCATTCGTTCCCCACCCTGGTAAGGAGAAAAACACCAGATAGAGACTAAACACCCCCATCGCTATCGCCTTGACGATTCTCATATGCTTTTTTGTCAGTTCCAGCAGCATGGCTAAGCTGAGAATCGAACTACCGATCACCACACCCATATATTCATTGCCAATGCCATAATACCTTGCACCGATAATCGGATCGTAGCCCAGATAAGACCGCTTCATCAGTGCAGACTGCCATCCGATGCCATCAAGCAGCACAGGCACCCAGTTAATCAAACTAATGAAGAAAAACAGCCAGGGAAAAGGAAGTCGAATCACGGAAGCTGATAGGGCGGTTCCCAGTACGAGCAAGAAAATCACCGTTAGCTTCGCTTCTTTTATAGCGGGAAATAACGGCAGGATTAAAAACATAAAAGGCGACAAGGTTATAACCAGCAATAAAAACCGAAGGATTCCGTTAGCGACCGGAAATAGAGAGTGGCCAGGACGGGCAAAAAACCAAAAGGCTGCTGCTAAGATAAGTACCGCCACCTGAAACGTGACATACCCATATAAAACGGTGGAGCGAGTGGAATAAATATGCTTGATCTCTTCCCAATCACTCCAAAAGGATTGGTTTCCCTGCACAACCGATATGGCTCTGCCCGTTACCTCCTGCGGAATGGGAATGCCTAACCATTGCAGAATCGTCGGGGTCACATCCATATTAGCGACCACTCCAGCTTGCCTGGTTGTCGAGGTGTACAGGATCCCCTCCCCCTTGTGCGGCCCGACATGAATAAAGGGAGCCATCATGGATTTCATTGCCTGGGCATCCGAATGAACCATCGGAGTCAATACCAGAATCAATTCTTCCTCACTTCGGCTTTCCACCAGAGTCTTCATGAAACCATTCATCTCTTCAAGGATCCGTTCCTTCATCAAAGAAAAATGCGTTTCATCCATGGCACCCTTCGCGGAATATAGCCGGTATAAATCGCCTAATTCTAGGACCATTAGCGGAGATTTTTCGCGTTGAACCTGAACCTGGCTTAACATATAGTCATAATTCGTAGAAATCCCGTACACCCGCTGTGGATTCTTCCTGTTCACCCGATCCGAGATATCCCCAGCTTCCACCACACCTTGGCTATTCGTCACAAGCAAAGGAGCAAATCGGACCTTATCCTGTCCCCTGTCCGAGTTTCCCATGACATAAGTGTGGATTCCATAGCGCTGGAGCTGATCGCCCAAAAGTCCAGGCTGAATGGTATAAGGTTGTTTTCTGTTGTTATCCACAAGCTGGCGGAAATCGGGAAGATAGATTGCCTCCTCTTCCCCAGGGAAACCAACAAGCTGTTGATAAACCTCCCAAGCCCGCATATCCTGAACCTTCTCTTCGCCCATATAGGCTTTAGCTGACTTCGCAGGCCCGACCGCGCGACTTCCGCTATTCATTGTGACGAGGTTATTCCACTCATTAATCTCAGCAGCCGTCCTTAGATTCATCGCCCCGATTACGCCTTGCTTTATCCACAAGCCATTTTCCATTGATTCCATCTGCTTCACATCTTCTAAAGAAAGATGATTAATCAATACGACTGAGACACGATTTGTCGGCTCCTGTTGCATCGCCATGACCGGTAGTGACAAGAATAAACAGAAAAAAACTAAAAGTGTGGATAAAATATTCCGAATCATCATAAATTACCCTCTTTTCCACAATACCCACAGAGTTATACACAACCTTTATTGCTATAACCGCGCGTTTCTACTCCATTATCCACATATTCGACAAAATCCGCTTCAATTTTTATTAACGACCTGAGTAAAGCCTAAACCTTGATAAATCAGTTATTCACAGACTTACTCACATTATCCACAGAAACTTATGAATAACTTGTCCACGGGAACATATGTATGTAAAGAAACGCAAAAAAAGACAACTAGTAACATAGTTGCCTTTTTAACTTAAGGGTAAACCAGGAATTGCATTCAAATCCAATTCGCTGAAATTCCCTTTAAGATATTGGATATACCCTGCTGCGGCAATCATCGCTGCGTTATCCGTACATAGAGAAAGCGGCGGGATAACCAGGTCGATCCCTTCCTGCCCGCTCCTCCGCGCCAGTTCCGTACGCAACCCTTGGTTGGCAGCCACCCCGCCGGCTAAGAGGACTTGTTTTACTCCGTATTGCTGAACGGCGCGAAAAGTTTTTTCCACCAGCACTTCTACCACAGAAGCCTGGAAGCTGGCTGCCACATCCGCTGGAGCTAAACTTTCCCCACGTTGCTGAGCATTGTGCAAGGTATTAAGTACTGCCGATTTTAGCCCGCTGAAACTAAAGTCATAGGAGCCCGGCTCAAGCCAAGAGCGAGGGAAGGGGATCGAAACCTCTCCCTCATGCGCCAGCCGATCGATATGAGGGCCTCCCGGATAAGGCAAGGACAGCGAACGAGCCACTTTGTCATAGGCTTCGCCTGCGGCATCATCTCTGGTTTGGCCTAAGATTTCGTAGGATCCATGCTCCTTCATGTACACCAACTCTGTATGTCCTCCGGAGACCACAAGAGAAATCAGCGGAAATTCCATTTCCTTAACCAAACGATTCGCATAGATATGGCCTGCTATATGATGCACGCCAATTAAGGGGATGTGTCTGGCATAAGCGAGGGCTTTCGCTGCCGAGACTCCCACCAGCAATGCCCCGACTAGCCCGGGACCATAGGTGACGGCAATGGCAGATACATCATCTAGTGAAATTTCAGCCTTATCTAACGCTTCTTGCAGGATGACCGTAATCCCTTCCACATGCCTGCGGGAAGCGACTTCCGGCACCACGCCGCCAAAGCGCTTGTGGATATCAATCTGAGAGGAAATCACATTCGAGCAGATTTCCACACCATCTCGAATAACCGCCGCTGACGTTTCATCGCAGCTCGTTTCAATTCCTAGAATATAGCAGGGCTTCCCGGAAGCTTTTTGCCGTTCATATTTCTCAAGAGCTTTTTGTTTCCATCGGTTTGTCTGCATCATGATCAAAATTCACCCACATAATCAGGGCATCCTCGCCATTATCGGAATAATATCTTGGACGAACCCCGGTTTTATCAAAGCCTAGCTTTTTATACAGATTCTGCGCTACCGTATTGGATGCCCTGACCTCCAGGGTCATGGCATTCGCTCCTTGGCGGATGGCATGGAGCTTCATCGCAATCATCAGCTTTTCGCCCCATTTCTTCCCCCTGTATTCAGAAGCGATGGCAATATTGGTCACATGGGCTTCATCCCCGATGACCCACATGCCTCCGTATCCCGCTACTTGTCCTTCTACCTCCAGAATCAAATAATAGGCAAAATGATTATTGACTAATTCATTTTGGAAAGATTGCCTGGACCAAGGAATCGTAAACGTCGAATTTTCAATCTCCTCAATGGCATCTAAATCGTCTAGCGTCATGCGCCGAACAAGATAATTGTCCATCTCATCACCTACTTTTTCTGGGAAGCCAACCATTTCGACTCTGCTTCCGCAAGCTGGAGATATTGAGGGGCAAAAGCATCCACTTCCATATGAAGCCCGTCACGTATCTTTTTCAACCCAGTTCTAGCGATATAAGCTGCTCTGGGAACATTCCACTCGGCTTGTCCAAAAAAAGCTAACGCTCCCATCTTATCCACAATCGTCTCGCGATGCAGCGCCGCATCATCACCTAAAAACAAGACAGGCTCCCCCGCTTCCGCTAATTCCTTTGCCCATTCCTCCATGAGACGAATTTGGTCCTCCGCCACGCGATTTCCGTTTTCGAACAAGCTTGTATACGCCTGTCCTCTTCTGGCATCAAATAACGGACATACTCTCCCGGAGAAATATGGAACATTTCCCGCCACCGCTTCCAAGCTGGAAATGCCCACAAGAGGAATCTGAAGGGACCAAGCCATCGTCTTAGCCGTGGTGACGCCCATGCGCGTACCCGTGTAGGATCCAGGACCGTGAGCCACCGCAATTCCATCCAGCTCGGCAGGGTCTACCTCCACTTCATCCATCAGGAGAGAAATGGCTGGCATGAGCCGCACTGAGTGATTTTTCTTCAGATTGGTCGTATATTCTCCCAATAGCTTATCTTCTTCCATTATCGCTACGCTTAGAACTAAGTTGGAAGTATCGATCCCAAGTATCTTCATTTCTTCAACTCCTCACAAATCTTACGGAAGCGCCCGCCCTTTGGAGTGACCTGAATCTCTCGGGAATCCCCTTCCAATCGCTTGATATAAATGGACAGCAATTCAGGAGGAAGAGCGGAAGGAATCCGGCTTGCCCATTCTACCACCGTCACGCCTTCCCCGTAAAAATACTCATCAAATCCCATTTCTTCAAATTCATCATCCATTCGATACACATCCATATGATAGAGGGGCATGCGTCCCTGATATTCTTTGATCAGCGTAAAGGTCGGGCTATTCACCACTCCCTTAACCCCTAGGGCCTGTGCTAATCCTTGTGTAAAGGTCGTCTTCCCCGCTCCAAGGTCCCCCTCCAAAGCAATCACATCGCCCGGTTCAAGCCGCTGCGCCAGCTTTTCCGCCCACTTTTTTGTGTCCTCCGGAGAGTGAGAGGTAAAAATATATTCATCAACTGAAGGATTCAAGTTAAGACACTCCTACTAAATTAGAAATTGTTCCCTGCTTATTATATCTTTCACCAACCTTGACCGCAATAAAACCACCCGGAAACTTGAAAAGGCAAAGGGGATTGAAGTAGACTTAAAAGCAGATAGAAAGCAGAAAAGATGGAGGAAAAAATATGCGCTATTGCCTGCTTCAAGGACAACAAGGCCTTGAATTTGTCGCTATACCCAAAGACCATATGTACCAATTTGTGGCTTTATTTCGCCGCTTGCACAAAGAAATCGATAAGCTGACCGCTGGACAAAAGCCTTCCCTGCCCACCGTTATTGCTGAATGCAGCGACTTGGAGCTGGTTTCCTATGACCATGAGGTGGCATCAGGCCTGGACTATATCAATCGCTTGGAAGCTAGCTTCGCGGGAGTACAGGAAGAAAATTATCCGCTGATCTCCCTTTTGACTGAAATCCGCGCTTTTCAAGCTCAGTTAGAATATTTAGCTGAAGAAGAAGAAATTTAGTTGTTCACCCTCTCCCCTTTTCTGAATATCTTATAGGTAACAGAACTCCCTAGAAGACAGCAGAAAGGGGACAGAGGAGGGACACATGATGCCAGAGTGGCTGCGCAAACAATTAATGCGTGCCTTTCTCGGTAAAGACCGGAGACAAATCCGTCTTTTAAACGATTGCTGGTTCGTCTACAAACAAAAAAATAACGGCAGAAGCTTTTCTTAAAGCTTGCTTAGAATATAAAAAGAAGCAGTCTGGGAGACTGCTTCTTTTTATGATGTGATCGGAACCATCGAAAGCCCTACACGCATTTTCTTGACATCGATTTCCGTCACCCAGACGGTTACAATCTGACCGACAGACACCACGTCAAGAGGATGCTTGACATATTTTCCGCTCATTTTCGATATATGGACAAGACCATCGTTTTTCAATCCAATATCCACGAAGGCTCCGAAGTCTACCACGTTTCTCACCGTACCTTGAAGCTCCATGCCTACCTTTAGATCCTCGATCGTCAGTACATCCTTTAGCAGCAACGGCTTCGGCAATTCATCGCGAGGATCTCGGCCCGGTCGCAGCAAGCTGTCCAGGATGTCTTTGAGGGTGGGCTCTCCCACTTCTAACTTTTCAGCCATCTCTGGGATGTGCACCGCTTGCAGCTTTTCTTTCGCTTCCGGTGAACCAATGTCCTCCGCTTGGATCCCGATCAATTCAAGCAGCTTGGCAACCTTGTCATAGGATTCAGGGTGGATTGGGGTTTTATCCAAAGGGTTTTCCCCATCCATCACCCGCAAAAATCCGATACACTGCTCATAGGTTTTATCTCCTAACCGGGGGACCTTCTTCAATTGAGCGCGATTGGAGAATTTGCCGGATTCCTCTCGCATTTTCACAATGTTCTTCGCTACCTGCTTGCTTACGCCGGATACATACTGAAGCAAGGAAGGAGAAGCCGTATTTACATCCACACCCACGTAGTTTACTGCTGATTCGACAACGAACTGCAGGCTTTCCGCCAATCGGGTCTGACTTACATCATGCTGATACTGACCTACCCCAATGGATTTCGGATCAATTTTCACCAGCTCCGCTAGCGGATCCTGCAAGCGGCGGGCAATGGAAACCGCGCTTCGTTCCGCTACATCCAAGTCAGGGAATTCTTCCCCAGCCAGCTTAGAAGCGGAGTAGACGCTCGCCCCAGCTTCGCTGATGATAATATAGAAAATCTCCTGATCCATTTCCTTCAGCATGGAGGCTGCGAATTCTTCTGTTTCCCTGGACGCTGTCCCATTTCCAATAGCAACGAGATTGATTCCGTAGGTTTGGATGACATCCTTAAGTATTCGCTTGGCCTCTTCCACTTTTTTGGCTGGAGGCGTAGGATAAACGACCCCTACTTTCAAAAGCTTTCCTGTTTCATCTACGACAGCAAATTTGCATCCTGTCCGATAAGCCGGATCAAGTCCTAGAACCATTTTTCCTTTTACGGGAGCTTGCAGCAACAACTGGCGCAAGTTTTCTGCAAAGATATGAATTGCTTGCTCTTCAGCCGTTTCCGTTAGCTCATTTCGCACTTCCCGCTCAACCGCCGGAGCAATCAGGCGTTTATAGCTGTCCTCCAAGGCCTGTTCCAAATAAGTTGCGGCTACGGTTTGACGGGGAATGTATTTCTTTGTCAGGTAATGCATAATAGGATCCGTATCTACTTCTAGCTTAACTTTCAGGATGCCTTCCTTTTCACCTCGGTTGATGGCCAAGATGCGATGCGGGACAATCCGCTTCACCGGTTCCGAGTACTCGTAGTACATCTCGTAAACGTTCTTTTCCGATTCCTCGTCTTCTTTTTTCTCCGTTTGGATTAAACCGTTTTGCATCGTCTGCTTGCGAATCCACTTTCGGACGTCCGGATCATCGGATGCCATCTCTGCAATGATGTCCATCGCTCCATGCAGAGCTTCTTCCGCAGAGGTGACCTGTTTCTCTTCGTTTATGTACTGCGCAGCTTCTTCCAGCGGATTTCCCTTCATGGGCAAGCTCATAAGATAGACGGCCAGCGGCTCCAATCCCTTTTCTTTTGCCATCGTCGCTCTCGTTCTTCGCTTTTGGCGATAAGGACGATAGAGATCCTCTACTTCCTGCAGCTTCGTAGCGGCTAGAATGCCTTTTTCCAGCTCCTCGGTGAGCTTGTCCTGCTCTGCGATCAGACGGATGACTTCCGCCTTCCGTTCTTCCAGGTTACGCAAATAAGCCAATCTCTCTTGAATGGTCCTTATTTGATTTTCATCTAGCGTTCCAGTGACTTCCTTTCGATATCGGGCAATAAACGGAACGGTATTCCCCTCATCAAGCAATTCTACTGTATTTTTTACAAATTTGGATACGATGCCGCTTTCCTGCGCGATCGTTTCAATCATTTGGTTCAAATCCATAGCCTTTCGCTCCTCCGATAGCAACTAACTGCCTTCCATTCTATCACAATCACTGCCGGAATATCTAACCTATAGCCTTAAAAGAAAAGTTAAAGGGCTCACCGAAGTGAGCCCTTACATGATGGATATTCATGTTAATTACAGCTATAAGATTAGCTTGCCAAAAAAATATTCGAATTATTGCAAGTAATGAGCTATATGAACTAAAAGTCAATCAATCCTAGACTAATTTGCAAGGCTTCATTCACCTTATCCATCATCTCATCATCCAGATGGGTTATTTTATCCGTCAAGCGCTGCTTGTCGATTGTACGTATTTGCTCCAAAAGTATGACGGAATCACGGTCAAATCCATAGCTTTTTGCATCAATCTCGACGTGTGTAGGAAGCTTAGCCTTCTGTATCTGAGCTGTTATGGCCGCGACGATGACCGTCGGACTGAAACGATTTCCTATATCATTTTGGATAACTAGCACTGGACGAACTCCGCCCTGTTCTGAGCCCACAACAGGAGAAAGGTCCGCAAAGTAGACATCGCCACGTTTAACAATCACAAACTACACCCCGCTTACTAAGCGGCCCAAGGTATAATTCGCTTCCTCTTCCGCTTGAAAAGCCTCCGAAGCCATGTTGAGATTAATGTTGGCCATCTCCATGTACCCCTTCTGCATGGTTTCACGGATATGGCGCTTCTTGCGCTCTCTAAGATAGAGTTTCATCGCTTGTCTGATAAATTCGCTTCGATTTGATTGTTCTCTTTCCACGACACCATCCACCTCTTCCAGCAAATGATGCGGCAAGCTGATCATAATACGCTTGGTATCCATCCTAGACAAGACAAACGCACCTCCAACGACACTTACACCATGTGATCTGCATAAAACGCATGCAATAATACCATTATGTCGAATTGCATGCAGAAATATACCAGTGAGTATATATCCTAGCACGCATCTTCATTCAACACAAGATACTAATTCTCTGACGAAAGCCGATTTCCTTCTACCAAATAGTAGAAATACTGACTCCACTGGCGCATTATACTCCATGATTGTACCATTATACTCGGATTCCCGACAAGTTAATACGACATTTTCATAAGAGAAAATTTTTGGTCATTACGGTGATGCCATCCCTTAGGTACACCCTAGGAACCCGCTTGCTGATCATGCAAGTCACTTCGTAATTGATGGTCTGAAGCTGATCGGCCACCTCATCTACAGGTATCCGTTCTTGATGCTGCTGCCCCATCAATACCACTTCATCCCCTATACGCGCATCTGCCACTGTTGATACATCGAGCATCAGTTGATCCATGCAGACTCTTCCGACAATAGGCACCCTGTTTCCTTTCACTAAAGCATTCCCTTTATTCGATAAAGAACGCGAGAAACCATCGGCATATCCGATAGGAACAGAAGCGATGATTGATTCCGTTGTAGTCGTATAAGTAGCACCATAACTAATTGATGTTCCGGCTGGCACTTCTTTGAGGTGGGAGATTTTTGATTTTAGAGAAAAAGCCTCTTTTAGATCGATCCCTTTATCTTTTGTAAAAGAAGACGGATATTGTCCATATAAGCTTATTCCTAAGCGCATCATGTTATAACCCCAATTTGGATAAAGAATCCCGCCGGCGCTGTTGCTGCAGTGGACAAAGGGGAAAGAATACGATTCAATCGCTTTTCTAAACGTATGATGCTGATTCTCCGTATATGACGGATCTTCTTCATCCGCACAGGCAAAATGGGTAAAAACCCCTTCCGCCTCAACGCGCGGGGACTGCTCTATCGCCTGCATCAGCAAGTCGAGCTCTTCTTTTGTCCGGACACCGATTCGCCCCATCCCAGTATCGAGCTTCAAATGAACCTTCGCCTGCTTCTCCAGTCGATCCGCTTCCCGCTGCATGGCATGAATCACTTCCGGATGGAATGCCGTCAAGGTGATGTTTTGGGAGATGGCTTCCGCTGCAAATTCATGGGCGGTGTAGCCGAGTACAAGAATAGGAGCGGTGATCCCTGCTTCCCTAAGCTCGATGCCTTCATCCAACAAGGCCACCCCCAGATAGGATGCGCCTGCGGCTAAAGCTTCTCTGGCTACAGGAACGGCACCATGTCCATACCCATCCGCCTTAACCACCGCCATAATTTGGGTTTGCTGAGGAAGGTGGGTCCGGAAAACCTGTACATTATGGGCAATGGCATCAAGATCAACCTCTACCCACGTATCGCGGTAATACTTTTCTCCCATAGGTTTCATCACCTTTTCTTAGTTTTTCGCACTTTCTGTAATTGATTATCCAATTTATTTAAAAATTCCCGAGATACCATTAAGGGTTCCTTTTTCCCCTTTAACTTAAATAAAGCCTTCCATTCCGAGGCCCTCTCTACTTCAAGCAGTGAAAATACCCGTTCTTTCCCCCGTAAACGGATAATGAATTCCGTCTTGGTCAGGATGTATTCTGGAGCAAGCACCTTTTGATAGAGAACGGGAGCTCCTCCAATAATAAGAACAGCAGATAGAACAGCCATTACTTTATATAAACCACTTTCTGCAGGTATATAGCCAGCCAGGGCAAATATCACCGCCATATAGGCAAGCGTCTCATAAACCCGGTATCTTCCAGGGCGTTTTTGGAAGATATCCATATAGCCGGATTGCTCTCGAATTATGACATCTTTCATCCTATGCCCTCCTTGCCCTACCGCTAAGAAAGGCAGCCCGCTTTAGGCTGCCTATTTTCATCTCTACCTTAGCGGATTTGTTGAAGGAAGTCAATTTGTTTAACTAAAAAGAAAAAGGGAGCTTTTCCGCTCCCCTTTTCTGCTTATTTTCCTATTTGATTAAACGTAGACTTTGCCACCGAGATCATTTCTTCTTCTGGAAGGTCCCCGGTCAGTAGATATTCTACCCCATCGTAAGTCCAGGTCATCGTTTTCTTTCGCTCACCTGTCATTACCGCAACTGTGTGGCCCAGATCAATGATTTCCCCATTAGGGTAGCTAACCGTAGCAGCCTTCGGCCTCTCTTCGATTAAAGTAAAGTTATAATCTCCCTTGTATCGAAGAACGACCTGTGGTCCTTCTGCCGTATCAGCTTTTTGTACGCCAGAGAAGGTTACCCCTTCCGGCACATACGTAGGCTGGATGACACCAAAGCTGCCTTTTGGCTCTTCTTTTGGCTCTTCTTTTGGTTCCCCGTTAGCCATCGTAGGGATAGATGATGGAAGCATGCTGGTTTCCATGTTCCGATCTTTATTAAAGGAGTCGGAGTCGAATTTCGCATCCGCTTCGAAATTAGCGAAGTCTACAGTGACCATCACATTTTTGTTCGAATCCATAACGTCAACCTTAACAGGCGCCAGATCTGTTCCTAGCCAAATCTTCTGTGTCGTCAATGAACGGTTCTGATAGTCGGCCTTGACCTCGAATGCATACTTGCCTTCTTCCTCTGTAAATACGCGCTGCTCGTCATCCAAAATGCTCTTCACCAAAGATTCGTAAAGATAAACTTGAGCATGGTTTTCCGGCCATCCGCTTTGGAAACGGAAGCTCTTATTCAGATGAGGGGTAAGGACAAACACACCCTCTTGATTGCGCAGAATGATTTGAGTAATCTCTCTTTCTTTCGAGGTTAGGGCTACCCGGTAAAAATCCGGTTTATTATGCCACACTTCAACGTCATAGGTTTGTGGGTCTTTGCCTGTCTGCAGCGTAAGCTTTGCGTTCATCTTATAGCCCGTCATCTTATCGACTTGCGTTTTCAAGTCCCCGACTATGTCCTCTACACCCTTAGGGCCGCAACCTGTAGCGAGCATGGATATGATCGTAACGAGCATGATTAGCCATCCTAGTTTGCGTTTCATTCCTGTTTCATCCCCTTCGCTCATTTTGGCAAGAAAACTTGTCTGACAGGTTTTCTTGGTTCCTGTACGTGTATACAGGAGAACAAAGGAGGGTCCCTTTTCGGGTTATATACTGTGTATTTTACGCGTGATTCGCTAAAAGACTTTTCACAGCTTTTCCGATCCAGGTTCCCAGATCATAAGCTGCACCGCTGTATTCGTCCATGAATTCCCCCGACATTCCATGAAGATAAACTCCTAACAGGATCCCTGACAGCATGTTCCCCGTTTGATTAACGAAGGAACCGATCATGCCTGATAGGACATCGCCAGATCCCCCTTTGGCGAGCGAAGAGCTGCCGCGCGGACTGACAAAGAGTTCTCCTTGTGGAGTAGCAATGATGGGATAAGTTCCTTTAAGCACAACATACACCTGATGGTCAACAGCAAACTGTCGGGCAACGTGAGGCCGCTGGGCTTCTACTTGCTGGACGGATATTCCTGCAAGCCTGGCCATTTCGCCGGGATGGGGAGTAATCACAACCTGCTCTCGGCGCTGAATCATCCTCAGATCCTTAGCTAAAAGGTTCAAGGCATCGGCATCGAGCAAAAGCGGCCCTGCCGTATGGCGAACAATCTGTTCCAGCCACTCGCTTCCAGGGGCCTGGCCGATCCCAGGGCCTACAATGGTAAAATCGTATCGCCCTTTTCTTTCCGTGAGCAGCTTCCAGCTATTTTTAGAGAAATAGCCTTCCGTCTCCGGCCAAAGCCAGTAAACGGGTTCAGCTACTTTTCCCGCAACCATCGGCTGGATGGTCTTCGGAATAGCCAAAGTCACCATGCCTGATCCCGATCGAAGCGCTCCGATTGAAGCGAGTGCAGGAGCCCCTACATACGAATGGCATCCGGAAATGATGAGGACGTGCCCGTAGGTCCCTTTATGCGAGTGGCGGGTGCGATTCGGGATAAGCGAAGCCATTCCCTTCTCGTCCAAAACTCGGGCAGAAGAAGCGATCTGTTCCCCCACCCAGTTTGGAATCGAAATATCCTTCACAAGAAGCTCGCCACAGTAAGCAGCCCCCGGGAACAGATATTGCCCCCACTTCGGGTAAGCGAAAGTCACCGTAAGGTCGGCTTGAACCGCTTCGCCTTCTACAGCACCCGTATCCGCGTTGACACCGCTTGGGATATCGATGGCGATCACCTTGGCCTGTTCCTGTCGGTTGACTTCTTGGATAATCCGACCCATCGGCTCCCGAGGCGGTCCCTGGACTCCTGTTCCGAGCAGCCCATCCACGATAAGATCCGCCCACTTCAGATCAGCGGTAAACTCTTTCCAGTTCAACTCATTGAGTTGCTTGAGCGCATATCGGCTTCCGATCAGTGCACCAAAAGCGATGTAGGCATCCTCACTGAATTTTTCCTGAGATCCCGCGAACCAGGTAAGCACCTGAAACCCCTTATTTTGCAGATGCCTGGAAACGACAAAGGCGTCACCGCCATTGTTGCCATGACCGGCCAAGATGACGATTCGGGCATCCGCCCATCGTTCCTCCACTGCTTTAGCAACAGCTTGCCCTGCTGCCTCCATCAAAATGATGCCTGGAATGCCGACTTCCTCCATGGCGAAGCGGTCAATCTCTCGCATTTGCTGCGCATTCACCAAATACACCCTTCTTCCCTCCTGATCCCGCGTTATATATGTATGTCCACACCTGTCCAGTTATTCCGACTATGCTTACGTCACCTCAATAATAACCTGTGCGACGGCATATTGCTTTTCATGAGAAATTGAAACATGGTAGACTTGCTGCCCCTCTGGAGCATGTTGGGCTAACCAAGTCTCAGAAACCTGCAGGGTTGGCTTGCCTCTATCGTCACGCTTGATCTGGACATCCTGCCAGCTCAGCTCCTTGCCGAATCCAAAGCCCGTCGCCTTAGCAAAGGCCTCTTTCGCCGCAAACCTGCCCGCCACATATTCGACCAGGCGGCTTCCCTCAGGCAGCCCAACTCTCTCTTCTTCCGTAAGAATTCTACGGATGAATTTTTCTCCCTGCCGGTTCAGCACCAGTTCCATTCTTTTTTTATCGACAATATCGATTCCTATCCCTTTGATCATTGGGGGTCTCCTAACCATTAATATCCTTACTTTAAATATAGATGACTTCAAAAAGAAAAGAAAATGATGACTACAAAAGCCGAATGATGGATCAACCTAATCAACCTAAAAAAGGTGTGAATCCCCTTGGACTCACACCTTTTCCTTTTACTTACAGCACTCGAGCAAACCCGTGATAAATATGCCCTTGATGCGGATCAACAGTTATTTCGTCTCCGTCCTTCAAGAGGGTTGTTGCATCCTCTACGCCGATGATGACGGACTTGCCTAAATGAAGACCAACAATCGCTCCGTGAGAAGTCAAACCGCCCTCTTCTGTTATGAGTCCGGCTGCTTTTTCGATATACGGAGTTATTTCCTTATCCGTAGCTTTGCCGACTAAAATGGTATTGGCGTCAACTTGGGATTCCCATCCTTCCGATCCGACCACGACAACTTTGCCAGTTGCGGAAACATCGCCGATCCCTTTTCCTCTGGCAACTACTTTTCCGACCACATGGACTTTCATCATATTGGTGGTTCCAGGCTCGCGGACTGGCACACCGGCTGAAATGACGATGAGATCCCCACGCTTGATGATTTTTTCGTGAACAGCTGCTTGAATGGCCTTTTCCATCATTTCGTCCGTGTTATCTGCACTCTCAAACTTGATCGGGACCACACCCCAGACTAGAGCGAGTCGATTCACGATGTGATCATGCGGTGTGACGGCAACAATCGGGCAAGCCGGGCGATGCTTGGATACCACGTGGGCGGTATAGCCGCTTTCCGTTGGCGTCAGGATAGCTGCAGCATTCAAAGAAGAAGCCGTAGCCGTAACAGCCTGTCCCATAGCATCCGTGATCGTCACTTTGCCAGAAGCAAAATTTTGCCGGATTCGTTCCCTATACATTGGGGATGACTCCGCACGGCAAGCGATCCGATTCATCGTTTCGACGGATTCAACAGGGTATTTTCCTGCTGCGGTTTCTCCAGACAGCATGATTGCATCCGTACCGTCAAAAATGGCATTCGCTACATCGCTCGCTTCTGCACGGGTCGGACGAGGATTATTCTGCATGGAATCAAGCATTTGTGTGGCTGTAATAACTGGTTTTCCCACTCGATTGCAGCTGCTGATCAATTTCTTTTGAACCAGCGGCACTTCTTCGGCCGGAATTTCTACCCCAAGATCGCCGCGGGCTACCATAAGACCGTCTGCTACCCCAAGAATTTCATCAGCATTTAATACGCCCTCTTCGTTCTCGATCTTGGCGATGATCGAGATATTGGCACCTTGCTCTTCTAACATCTGGCGTATTTGCAGAACGTCGGAGGCTTTGCGCACAAAAGAAGCCGCGATAAAGTCCACGCGTTTGCGAATCCCAAAATTGATATCTGAGACATCCTTTTCCGTAATGCTTGGCAGGTTCACTGCGATCTTGGGCAAGTTAACGCCTTTTCGATTTTTCAGAACGCCTCCATCCACCACTCGGCAACGCACATCTCTAGATCCAATTTCCTCCACTTTGAGCTCGATGAGGCCGTCATCAATGAGAACAGTGGCTCCCACGTTCAAATCCTTCGGCAGCTGTTCATAGGTGACACTGACTTTTTCCTGATCCCCTTCCAGCTGCTCGGTCGTTAAAATAAAGGAATCACCCGTTTTTAAAGTAATCTGTCCTTCCTTGAGTACCCCTGTACGGATTTCAGGTCCTTTGGTATCCAGCATAATAGCCACATTCCGGCCTAATTCCTTTGCACACTCTCGGATGCGGTCAATCCTCACCTCATGCTCTTCATGAGAACCATGCGAAAAATTCAAGCGAGCTACATTCATACCTGCCATAATCAGCTTTTTAAGAGTTTCCGGCTGTTCACTTGCTGGGCCAATTGTACATACGATTTTGGTTCTTCTCATCCCGTCACCTCATTTGTTTATATGGAAAGACTTCTGGCTAAGTGATATTTTGACATGTCTAAGGTATGTTTATCTTTGGCCGCTTCAAGGAAAGGAGCATGAACAAGTTGTCCGCCCTTTAAGCCAACCATGACGCCCTTTAATCCTTCAATAAGTAGATCTACCGCTTTTGCTCCCATCTGGCTTGCCATCATTCGGTCATAAGCGCTTGGCGAACCCCCTCGCTGAAGATGACCCAGTACAGTGACTCTCGTTTCTAAACCAGTCCGTTCCTGAATAATCTTGGCAATTTCTGATCCGCTGCACACCCCTTCAGCCACGACAATAATACTGTGTTTTTTCCCGCGGCGGTTACCGTGCTCCAAACGGGTGATAACATCATCCATATCCGTTTCTGCCTCGGGGATAATAATGGATTCTGCGCCCACACATAATCCGGCCCATAAAGCGATATCTCCCGCATCCCGGCCCATGACCTCGATGATATAGGTCCGTTCGTGGGATGAAGCCGTATCACGGATTTTGTCGATTGCCTCGACCACCGTATTGACTGCAGTATCAAACCCGATGGTATAATCCGTTCCAGCAATATCATTATCAATGGTTCCAGGAATCCCAATCGTCGGAAATCCCTGTTCGGTTAGCTTGCCTGCTCCTCGGAAGGAACCGTCACCGCCAATCACGATCAGTCCATCGATTTCGGCCTCTCTCATCTTCTTGAGGGCTTTTTGCTGTCCTTCTGGTGTCTTAAACTTTTCGCTGCGGGCACTGCGCAAAATCGTTCCGCCACGGTGTATTATGTCTCCGACACTGCCCAAGTCCATCGGTATGAAATTACCATTCATTAATCCATCATATCCGTGCTCCACGCCAAAAACGCTCAATCCTTGATAAATCCCCCGGCGCACAACAGCCCGGATGGCTGGATTCATGCCTGGTGCGTCTCCACCGCTCGTTAAAACGGCAATTTTCCTCATGGTAAATCCCCCCCAATTCCTGCATTTCGATGGACTAGCCAAGCAGCTCCAAGCCATCCCGCTCGATTCCCAAGCTTAGCTGGCAGGATGTCGGTTGATCCACTTACTCTGGATAGCGCATACTTGTTGAAATTCTCTCGAATAGGGTCCATGAAAAAGTCCCCTGCCTTAGAAACTCCGCCCCCAATGATGATTTTCTGAGGGTTCAATACATTCGACAGCTGGGCTAGCGTAAGACCCAGGTAATATCCGACGTGACGGACAATCCTTTGCCCTATTTCATCCCCCTGCTTGGCCGCATCGATAACATCCTTGGCCGTTACTGTTCCTGTTCTTTTCATTACATCAGCCAAGAGAGTAGCTTCCCCTTCTTCCACAGCTTTTTTCCCATAAAAGGCTATCGCCGTGGCAGAAGTTTCCGTTTCCAGGCAACCGGTTTTACCGCAATTGCAAGGGCGTCCTTCATCAGGCCGGACGGTAACATGGCCAATCTCACCGGCTAATCCGTTTGTCCCATGGAAAATATCCCCATTAAAAATGAGTCCTCCACCAATTCCTGTGCCTACTGTTATGCATATCAAATGGTCTGCCCCTCGGCCAGCCCCCTGCCACATCTCCCCAAGAGCTGCCGTGTTGGCATCATTATCAATATAACAAGGAATTCCAAGCAATGTGGTTAACTCCTGTTTGAGAGGGACATCCCTCCAGCCTAGATTGACAATTTCATAGACAAATCCCTTCTCGATATCTAGTAAAGCTGGAACTCCGACCCCGACACCAGACAACTGATTTAGGGATAGATTCACCTCTGAGAGCAAGTCTTGGAGCATCTGTTGAAATGCTTCCAAAACCTTACTATAATGTCCTTGGGGTGTAGGCCGCTCTCGTTCAATGACCATTTCCCCTTGCTCTGTGCAGATTCCCATCTTAATCGATGTTCCGCCCAGGTCAATGCCAGCATAGAACCTCTTACCCATAATTCGTGCTCCTTAGAATCTGGACTGATTACGTCCCATGATTACATTTTTTGTCCATGGTCATATTTTATACGATTTCAATTCGATTGACAACGCCCATTTTTGTATTATTCTGCCAAACCATGCCCGTGCTATTCAAGCTTTTCAAAGCGCCTAAGCATTTAGCTTAAGCACCCCTTCGGCAGCCGATTCATCCATAATCATGATATCGATAAACCCTACTCTGGCAATCGCATAAATAGCTTCTGCTTTGTTAATTCCCCCAGCCAAGCCAATGACATATCTTGCCTGCTTGACATCCTCCAACTGGAGGCCCATGGTTTCCATGTGGTAAACGATCTGTCCATTCCTATTAAAATAATAGCCAAAGGCTTCGCCTACAGCATTTCCCTGCTCAAGAATCTTAAGCAATTCACTTGGGGCATTTCGTCGGATGGCCATCTCCATTGCTCTACCGATTCCATGGACAACCACCTCAGATGAACGGATTAATTTCAGCATTTCGCTAATATAGGGATCGTTTTGCAGGGACTGGTAAGCAGAAGCACCTAAAAAGTCAGATATATGCAGCATTCGATATTGAGCCCCTAGCTTCTTCGCACAGTTTGCAGCTATCTGATTAGCCTGAAGCTCCACGTTTTCCCCAAGTCCTCCCCTTGCTGGGACAAATATAGCATCAGGGAATTGTCGGGTACTGCTCATCATTTCCGCCATCGTGGCGATCGTAGAGCCTCCCGTCACAGCAACTATATCCTGCTCTTTTAAAATGGACAGCAAATGAATCGCAGCTGCCCTCCCCAACTCCTTCTTGTCTAATTCCGATTCATCGGAACGGCCAGGGACCACAATGACCCGTTGGACTTGAAGCGTTTTTTGCAGCTCAGCTTCCATGTCGGATAAGCCATAGACATCTTTAATTAAACTTTCCAGGGATTCCAGTACCTGCAATCCCAAATCGGTCAAAGACATCCCGATACTTTCAACATGAACAAGACCCTGCTCCTTCAAAAAATCAACCTCTGCCCGTAGGATTCTTTCCGTCGTATTTAACGAAGCCGCCAGACTGCGGCGCCCGATCGGCTGTTGCAGATAGATGTTTCTCAGTATGGAGAGGCGCTTTTGCATGACTTCTACTAAGTCTGGTACTAGCTTGAGCTGCAACGAAAGAAATTCGCGCATAGCTATTCTCCTCTTGGTATATTTTGACTCTTGGTCTCATTATACGTTGATGGGACAATAATTACAACGAAGGACAAATCCAGTCCCTCCTACTTAATCTCCAGCAGCTCCGATACGGTGACAAATTCATAGCCATCCTTCTTTAAATCATGAATTAAGGATAGAAGGGCTTTTATCGACTCTTCTTGATTCACCCCGCCATCATGAAAAAGCAAAATATCCCCTGACCCTACCTTATTTTTAATACTGCCGGCAATCACTTCTGCCGTTCGGTCTCTTTTCCAGTCCTTCGGGTCTACAGACCAATGGATCAATTCATAGCCAGCATCATATGTAGCCTTGAGTACAGCAGGCGTAACCACGCCTCCCGGAGGACGATAGCAGGTCGGACGGTACCCCGTAGCACTAAGGATCACCTTCTCGGCACGTTTAATTTGCTGATAAACTTCAGCACGCTTTAATTTTTTGATATCTGGATGGGAATAGCCGTGATTTCCTATCTCGTGACCTGCCTTATAAATCCATTGTAAAATTTCTGGGGTCTTCTCCGCCTGCATTCCCAGAACGAAAAAGGTCGCTTTTACCCCTTCCAAGTGCAGAGTTTCCAACAAAATAGGGGTATATTTAGGATCTGGGCCATCGTCAAAGGTCAGCGCTACCACTTTTTTATCCGTATCGATCTTTAAGATCGGTGTCGCCTGATCCGTGTTCCCATGGGCATAGGGAATCGATGCGAATAACAATAGCGAAAAGATCCATAACACTTTCCATCTCATCAGCCTTCCTCCTTTTACAGAACACTTTCCATAGTATGATCTCGCAGAAAAGGAATCATCCTTGGCAGGAGGCTCAAACTAAACCTAAGAATCAAAGGATATAGGAGGGATCTAACATGAGGGTACGATTAGGGTATGTCGCCTTATCACTTGAAGTGAAGGACAGCTCCCCCAACAAGACCATTACTTGGAAAAATCTACAAAAGGTCAATCCTCAATATTACATCTCCAGGTTGAGACTGTTGTCAAAAGAGAATTTGAAAAACCAACTCCGCTTGCTCCGATATAACCTAGGAGAAAAAATTATGGTTTATCGCTTTACCTCCAAGCTTATCCCTTTGGCTACTCATGAAGCCGCTGCCGGTTGGGATTTCGCAAAGGATTTAGCTGAAGAATTTGCAGAAATTGGCGAATTTGCCCGAAAGCATGACATGCGGATAAGTTTTCATCCTGACCACTTTGTGAATTTGAACAGTCCCAAGGAAGATATTGTTGCAAAGTCAATTCAGGACTTGAATTACCACCTGCAGCAGAGCTTAGCTATGGGAATGGATGAACGAATGAAGTTCAATATTCATCTGGGAGGAGCCTATCAGGATAAAGGAAAATCGATTCAGCGCCTCATCGACAACTTCCGCCTGGTCCCCGAGGAAATCCAAAAAAGGCTTACTTTTGAAAATGATGACAAAACCTTTACCGCTCAAGAAACCTTAGAGGCTTGCCAGGCCCTGGGCATTCCCATGGTGCTGGATATCCATCATCATCGCTGCAACCATGAGCAACAGGATATTTTCTCTCTTTTGCCTGCTATTTTTGCTAGTTGGAAGGACACGGGACTTCCGCCAAAAATCCATGTTTCCAGTCCGCGAGGGACAGAGTCCCCTGCTGCAATGAGGAGCCATGCCGATTTTGTCGACCTCCATGACCTCCTCCCCTTTTTACACATGGCCAAGCAGCATACGGATGCTCTCGACGTCATGGTAGAAGCTAAGAACAAAGATCAAGCGTTAAAGCAACTCATGAGCGAATTGTCAAAACAAGAGGGAGTTCACCCATTAACAGAAGCTTCCTTTGAAATCTAATATGTATGCATGAAAAGCCTATGAAGGAAGAGAGGTGTTCCTTGCTCTCCGCCAACATAGGCTTGTCTTTAAACAGTTATCGTGCGGATTAAGTTTTTCTTCGTCTTCGTAATACTCAATCCTTCCCAAATATCCGGCTTTGCAGCAATGACCTCAACCAATTCTCCCTTATCATCATAGACATAAATGACATCATTTCGATCAAACTCGGTATCACATTGCAAACAGTACCAATGCTTTTCCGCAAGAATGTAGTTGACGAGCTGACTTTCCTGGCAAACCGGACAGCTCCGTTGCTCCACGTTCTTTTTTCGGTTATATCCTGTTTTCATGGTCTGTTTTTTCGGCAAATGGAGATTGAACTTAGAAAACCATGCCCTTACCGTTTGGGGAGTGACATTCCATTTCTCAGAAATCCAATCCACCGTCTTGCCAGCAATTAAAAAGCCTTTAAGTGTATCTTTATCGGGTGTACTCTTAATTCCTTTCATCCTTATTCGACTCCTTATATCTTTTTTATATATAAATGAAGAATATTAAATTCTAATATTTACTTTTATGTATTAATACGAATTATCAAAGGAAGAAGTTTCGTTTTTTTTATAAAAAAACTTATCAAATGAATAAGAGGTCTGACTTTAATTCGTCGTATAAAGTAAAAAATAACCGGAGAAAGTCCGGTTATTTGAGAATTCGAAATAAGAATCAATGCTATAACAGGAGAAAATCCGACTATTCTTTAAAAAATGGCCAAAACCATGAGATAATGGGTCTTAACAGGAAAAAGTCCGCTTACGGAAAATCTCCTGTTACCGCCCGACCCCAGTGTGCCCACTATTCCCTACAGCTTCGTTGGGCTATCCACAAATCGGATATCCGGATACTTTTCTTGCGCCCAGCGAAGTCCGAACTCGTTCTGGAACAGAGCTACGAAACGATCTTGTTTATCCAAAACGATCACATTGCTTCCGTTCACAAATTTAGTGACCAGGTCCTTCGGCCCATCCAACCAACGGGCTAGCTCATAGCCCAAGCGGTGCAGCTGGATATCCACCCCATACTCCGCCTTCATCCGATGCTCAAATACTTCATACTGGAGGACGCCGACAACGCCAAGAATCATCTCATCGATTCCTGTTCCATGCGTTCTAAATATCTGGATCGCGCCTTCTTCCGTTAACTGGTCGACCCCTTTATGGAATTGCTTGTACTTCATCGCGTCCTTCACGGTTACCTTGGAAAAATGCTCAGGAGCAAAGTGAGGCATCTCATCAAACGTAAAAGTCTCCCCTTCGCATAAGGTATCTCCGATTTGGAATAGGCCTGGATCGTACAAACCAATAATATCTCCTGGGTAGGCTTCCTCAATGATTTCTCTTTCTTGGGCGAAAAATTGCTGAGGCTGCGATAGCTTGATCGTTTTTCCCGTACGCACATGCTGGACAGGCATACCTCTTTCGAAATGCCCCGAACAAATCCGCAAAAAAGCAATGCGATCGCGGTGCGCCGGGTTCATATTAGCCTGGATCTTGAACACATAGCCAGAGAACTGGGGACGGTTAGGCTCGACTTGCCCTTTTTCGCTTTTCCGCGGTCCAGGAGGCGGAGCGAGCGTCAAGAAATGGTCCAAGAAGGTTTGGACCCCGAAGTTATTAATCGCACTGCCGAAATAAACAGGCGTCAGCTCCCCTTTTTGAATCCGTTCCATGTCAAAAGGATCTCCCGCTACGTCAAGCAGCTCGATATCCTCCATTACTTTTTCATAGAGTGACTCCCCTAGAAGGCTGATTAAGGCCTCCTTGTTCCCGTCAACTACTTCTACTTCATCTTTTTCATAGTAATGGCCATGTCGATAAAGAACCACTTCATTTTCATTGCGGTCATAGATTCCCTTAAAGTCCTGTCCCATGCCAATCGGCCAGTTCATCGGACAAGAACGGATGCCTAAAACCTCTTCTAGCTCTTCTAACAAATCGAGAGGCTCTCGTCCTTCCCGGTCCATCTTATTAACAAAAGTAAAGATAGGAATGCCTCGCATACGGCAGACGGCAAAAAGCTTTTTGGTTTGCGCCTCTACCCCTTTTGCCGCATCGATCAGCATGACGGCGCAGTCCGCCGCCGTGAGGGTCCGATAGGTGTCTTCACTGAAATCTTGGTGACCAGGCGTATCCAGGATGTTGACCTTGATATCCTTATAGGTAAATTGCATCGCACTGGAAGTAACCGAGATTCCTCTTTGCTTTTCAATTTCCATCCAGTCGGATGTTGCTGTTTTTTGCGATTTGCGCCCTTTCACCGCACCTGCCAAGCGAATGGCTCCCCCAAATAGGAGGAGCTTTTCCGTAAGAGTTGTTTTCCCTGCATCAGGGTGGGAAATGATCGCAAAGGTACGTCTGCGGTCAATCTCCGTTAGCATTTTTTCATGAGTTTTATCCATATGAATCTCCCTTGAGTGAGAAAATAAATTTAAGTGATATACAACCATTCATTGTACATCCAAATACGGGAGAAGTCTAGCGTGTAAGATCATCCAATTCTTTATCTATATTTATCGAATAGGCAGCAAGGGCCAAGCATTCCCGAATCGTATAATACACCACGTTTAAGGGAGTTACCGTGACCGGTTCAGCCGTTACTGATAAGCCTAGATCGCCAGCCATTTTCAAGGCACGATACGTATGGAATCCATGGGTTACCACAATTGCGGAATGCAGCCCCTGATCGCTCATAATCTTTTGACTGAATACTAGATTCTCCCACGTGCTGGTTGAACGGTCTTCAAGCCATATGGCTTCCCCTGGAACCCCTTTCTGGACGAGATAGTCCCTCATCACTTGCGCCTCGGAAACCTCTCCTTGACCGATCCCGCCGGAAACTATAATCCGATCTGTCATTCCCTTCTGATATAAGCCTAATGCCACATCCAGCCGTTCCCTCATCGCGGGACTCGGACGTCCATCCCAAACCGCCGCTCCTAGAACAATCGCACAGTCGCTTTTTATGCCCTGGGCTGATTTCCAGGTGGACACGATTTTCCAGCTGGTCCACCCCAGATAAGCAGCCGCTGCCAGCGTCATAGCCAGCATCAGATACAGCCATTTATTATTTTTTAAGAGGAATAATCTGATCATCGACCTTCAGCGTCCCATCTTGCTGGAATTCGTAGCTTGAAATAAACTCACGTTCAATCGGTGCCATCACTTCCTGGCCGGATTCTAAATCAACGACACATAGGTACATCTTGCCTGCTGCATCAGGCGGAAAGCTGTGTACGCGAAACGCAGCCCATTTTCCATCCGAAGAAAGCTTGGCTTCGCTGTCCAAAGCGATCGGTTCATTGAAGGTCTTTTCATAGACGGCGCTATATTGATTATTTTGCAAATCATACAGCCCAAATCGCAAGCCAAAGCTCTTTTGGTCTGCGGTAAAAACAGAGCCGATGAGCTGCTCCTCCCCTTCTTTTATTCCTCTGAAATGGTACTGGTCATAGAACCGCCCCTTCGAAAGAACGGCCAGATTATCAATGGGCAGGAATTCTCCTCGGTCCAGATGAAAAGCATGCAGCCTTTCCGTCCCGTGGAACGATACGTCCATGATCCGGGCTCCCACGCTAACAATGGCTACCCGTGGCTCTTTTCCTACGGGAACCGTAATTTTCTTTACGTACTGGCCCTTCGGAAACTCTGGAAGTCCCACCTTGTATTCCCAGGCGGATTGATTCTGCGGATTGACGCCGTAGAACGAGAGAGAACCAGGATTATAAACCAACAGCTCTTCATCATTCACCCATGCTACCTCCCAGTTCATGCTTTGTTCAGGCATCTCCAGGTTCACTTCAGTCGATTCACGGGTAATTTGGCCATATAAAGGTTTGAAGGTTTGTTCGTCCAGCTGTCCAACGATCCACTCTTCGTTACTTTCCATAGCGAGATAAGCCGTGTTCCCAGATGGCGACCATTCCAACGTATGGCTGGTATTATAGCCTGGTTGAGGAACGTCCTGGATTTCGTTGAACGTTCCATCCTGTTTTAAAAGATAGAAGTGGTCTGTTCTTTTCACTTTTTTGTCCTTTACGAGCTCCTTATCCTCAATAAACCAGACATAAAACTGGCCCTGCTGGTTCGGAAACGGATAGCTTCTAGCCGACATAATCTGGGTATCCTTTGTTTCATAGAGGAGCACTCCCCTGCCTTCGATTACAGCATAAAGCTTTGTTTTATCCGGCGTCGTAAACAAGGCTAGCTTATGGTTACCGAGATAATCCGAGTCCATCAATTCCAGCTGATTTGTATCGATCGGTTCCCACTGATCGGAAGGCATCGTAACCGGTGGACGAAGAGCCTGAGATGGATCCGGGTTTTCCTGCTGATTGACTTGGTTGTTTATCCAACCTATAAGGTTGCCTTGAGAAGCTAATGCGCCTACGAGCAGTGTCGCAGCTACAGTCCCTGACCAGGCTACACCCCGAAAAAATTTACGCTTTCTTTTAACCTCTCTTGCCTCTTGCAGAAATTTAGCTTTTAGGCGAGCTTCAAAGGCAGGATCGGGCTCAGGAGACGTATACTGCTGCAGCGATTCAATGATCTTCTTTTCTTCAGATTCTTGTCTCATTGGATTTCCTCCTTCACCCCATTTTCCTTGCTTACCAGTGTTCTTAGTTTTGCCAGCGCCCGATTCTGCGTAACACTCACTTGATTAGGCGATACATCCAAATACAGCGCCGTCTCTTGAACGGAAAGACCCTTAATAAATCGGAGATAGATGACCGATCTCATCTTCTCGGGCAAATACATCAGCATTTTGTAAATGGAGTCTTTTTGCTCCTTTTTTTGCAAGACCTCTTCAGGCAAGTCGAAATCATCTGCCGCTTCATAGTCTTCCGGAATGTGATTTTTCCAGAATGTCATGAATTTCTTTGTCTTTTTTTGTCTTGTGAAATCTATGACTGTCCTTCTCGCAATGGTGTAGATCCAGGTTGAGATCGAGCTTTCTCCGCGAAATTGGTGGTAAGAAGAAGCCACCTTCATAAAAACCTCTTGTGTAATATCCTCCGCATCTGTCTTATTGCCTACCATGTAATAGACATAGTGATAGATCGAATGGAAATTCTCTTGGAACAATCGTTCAAACTCATCCATGTTTATACCTCCCCCCAATGAGTTGGCATCCTTGAAGCCCTGGGGTTGTTATCTATTTATTTAGACGAAGAAGACCTGCATTTCTTACAACCAAAATCTTTTTACAGAATATCATTGATTCAGTGATATATATCACTGAAATCAAACAAGCTTAACCATATATTTAACGTAGAAACCATATTAGGAGGGAAAATCATGCAGGAAACCCAAACACTATATGAGCTATTAGGTGGACAAGAAGGAATCGCTAAGGTCGTTGATCATTTTTACGTGAAGGTTCTCGCTGATGAAACCATCAGCCATTTTTTCACAGACACGGATATGGAAAAACAACGCCGTCATCAAACATTATTTATTAGTTGGGCAGTCGGCGGTCCGAATCAATATAGCGGAAAAAGCATGGAACGCGCCCATGAGGGGATGAACCTGCAGGAAGCCCACTTTGGCGCCGTAGCCGGTCATTTGGTTGAAAGCTTGCAAGAGTTCGGTGTAGAACAGCAGTATATTGATCAAGTGGTGGCCAAGCTTCTGACCTTAAAAGACGCCGTTTTAGGAAAATAATATTTCTTCATGGAAATCCCCCTTAACTTCACGGGGGTTTTTCTTTTTCATATAAAGTCATTGCAGTACAAAAATATGGGAATCCTACTCCAGGACATAATTATAAAAAGGAGACTTAACTCATCATGAATCAAAATCAAAAATCAGGATTCCCTCCCCAACATCAAAATCAGCAGCCTGGAATCGAGGCAGAAATGAATCCCCGCCCCATCTCCATTAACCCTTCAACCAACAGCGGAGGGAAACTGCAAAACAAAGTGGCCATTATAACGGGTGGCGACAGCGGCATCGGCCGCGCGGTCGCTTATGCCTATGCCCAGGAAGGTGCAGATCTCGCCATCGTCTACCTGAATGAGACGGGGGATGCAGAGGAAACCAAACAACATGTGGAAAGCCAAGGCAAGCGTTGTCTGCTATTTGCTGGAGATATTGGCGATGAGAGCTTTTGCAGCCAAGTGGTGAAGCAGACGGTCCAAGAGTTCGGACGACTGGATATTCTCGTAAATAATGCAGCTGAGCAGCATCCTCAAAAAAACATCTTAGATATTGCCACCGATCAATTAGAACGAACCTTTCGGACCAATATCTTTTCCTTTTTTCATTTTACCAAGGCTGCACTTCCTCACCTCAAGCAAGGAAGTGCCATCATTAACACGGCATCCGTAACCGCCTATAAAGGAAATGAACAGCTGCTAGATTATTCAGCCACTAAAGGGGCCGTGGTTGCCTTTACTCGTTCCCTAGCCCTGCAGCTGGCTAATCAAGGGATTCGGGTAAACGGTGTAGCCCCCGGCCCTATTTGGACTCCCTTGATCCCTTCTACTTTTACGGAGCAGGAAGTCGCTAAATTCGGTACGGATACGACGATGAAGAGAGCAGGTCAGCCCGTCGAAGTGGCTCCCAGCTACGTCTTCTTAGCTTCCGAGGACTCCTCCTACATGACCGGGCAAATGCTCCATCCGAACGGCGGAATACCGGTCAATGGATAAACCTATTCAATCCGGGAATTTTATAGAGGGAAGAAAGTAAAAGGAGGGATAACGAATGGTACGCAATAAAGACGGAAATTTCCCTGGTGACCGCGAGATTGAGGATCCAAAGGCCAAAGCCGCCCACTCTCCGCTTAAGCCCAATGGCCAAACAGCTCCTCGGCCACAGGAACGGATGGCAAAAAGAACAGAATAAGAAAAGTTCTATTGAATTAGCAATAAAAAAAAGGCTGTCCCGAAAGATCGGTAAAAACCGACTATCGGGATCAGCCTTTTCTTCTCTTATCAGCTCTCCATCCAAATGGTCTTTTCGGCAACAGGCTTTCGTATCCCCGGTTTTACGACCTGATCGGGGTATCCTACATAAATAAAACCAAGTAAATGTTCGTCCGGCTTTAATTCAAAAAATTCCTTAAGCCTTGGTTCATAGGTAATTCCGCCAGTTCGCCAAATCGTTCCAAGCCCCATTTCGTGGGCAACCAGCATCATGTTTTGCACAGCGCAGGCAACCGCCTCGATTTGCTCGATTTCAACCACTCTTGCATCCTCAGATGATTGGGTGGCGACGGCAATCACAACGGGTGAGCGAAGCGGTTTATTCTTCTCTTTTTGCAGCCTTGCCGCTGATTCGTCTGATTCAGGCTCAGTTAGCGTATCCCTTACAATAGCAGCCATTGCCTCTCCTAGACGTTCCCGGGCTGCTCCAGTCAAAACAAAAAACTTCCATGGCTCGGTGCGATAATGGCTGGGAGCCCAATTTGCTGCTTCAAGCAATTTTTCAATGGATTCTCGTGGCGGGACCTGTGCTTTCATTTTACCGATCGAACGCCTACCCTTTATTGCCTCCCATAGCTCCATATCTAGATTCCCCCTTGGCTAAACTCTTTGAAGTTGGGTATTCTTTAATTAGTTGATTAACTAACAGTCATCTATTCCTTGCTGTGGTAAGGGCCTTCATCCTATTCCTATTCTTTTTTACTATCATACATGATATTTCCTTAAAAAAAGACACCTAACTGAACAATCAGCCTCGGTGCCTTAAAGCATATTACCGAACAGTTAACCTGTTTTCCGCATGCTCATGAATGTCGCCTTTTTCTACATGGGTAACCACTCGATAATTGCCAGCCTCCGCTAACGCAACTTCCGCTGCATACTCTCCAGACTTCCCTTCATATGCATCCGTAAAGATATGTTTTGAATCGTCCTCTCTCCAATATTCGAATCGAACCACTGCCCCCTCTAAAGGTTTCCCATCTTTCAGAATTTGAGCAAGAAAAACCTGAGACTGGTTCACTTTAGCTTCCTTATCAGGGACATAGTGAATGTCGACATCTGCATGATGGTGATCTTGCGCATGCTGTGCAGATGAGTCTTCATGAGCCGGATGTTCCAAGCTCTGCTCCTCCCCCGCTACAACCACCTCCATGGGCTTCATATCATGCATGTCCCTTGCGGTTACATGATACATCACATGATAAGTGCCCGCTTCATGGAATCTTTCCATAAAGGAATAAATCCCTTTTCCTTGATTTTCAGCCTCCACAATATCGTGCTGCTCTTGGCCCTCTTTCCATATCTCAAATTCTACTTCTTGAGCATCCTCCACCAGCTCTTCTCCTTGCTTCACAAGAACCTGAAGGCTTGCAATCTCTCCGGCTTTAATCAGCTCAGGCTCGACTTTAAATTCCACCGTTATCGGAACCGGAGCTTCCGGTATTTCCGGTTCTTGCGGAGCCTGGCTGCAGCCAATAAGAATTCCTGGTATAAGTAGAATCCCCAGCAAGATTTTAAACATATCTAAAGACCCCTATCTATAATTGCATCGTTTTCTTCTATCGTACCCTATTTGCTGACACGAAAAAATGACCCGTATGGGTCATTTTCTAGACAACGTCTATTTCCTATTTTACAATCAGTACTGGACACTTCGCTTCATGCAGTACCCTTTGGCTAACGCTGCCCATGATGACTTCCGTTATCCGGCCTAATCCTCGGCTTCCCATAATAATCATGTCACATGCTTGCCGGGCGGCAAAGCTGACGATCTCCAGAGCAGGGTCCCCCCAAGCGACTTCTAACTGATAGTCGATCCCCTGTTCCTTAAAGCGGGCTTCCGTTTCCTTCAAAGCTTCGTGAGCCTGATCTTCCAATACGGACATCACATTAAAATGGGCCTCCAACAGCTTGCTTCGCGGCGGTACGGTGGTACTCACATGAATGATGGTCACCTGTACATCCGATAAGCCTCCCGCGAAAAAAAGGGTTTGTTCCACCGCCCTGCTCGCGTATTCTTAGCCGTCGGTAGCTAGCAATATTTTATACATGGGTTTCTACCCCTTCCTCGAGGAACTCCAGCCATCCTTCCGTTGCATTGATCCTTGCCTTCACCCCAATAGGCAAGGTCAAGTTAGGCTGGCAATGGCCTGACTTCAGACCATAATATGATGGGATCCCAAGGGGCCTAATCAGGTCGTGAAGCACTTGTTCCAAGGTTAAGGTCGGTTTATCCGGTTTAGGCTCCGCTTCACTAAAATCGGTAAATAACAACCCTTTCGCTTGTTGCAGCTTCCCAGCCAGCTTCAACTGGGTCAACATTCGGTCAATGGAATAGGGCTCTTCCCCTATATCCTCGATAAACAAGATTTTGTCCTTGGTATCGACTTCGAAAGCCGTCCCTAATGTAGCAACAAGAAGGCAAAGGTTCCCCCCAACAAGTCTCCCCTCTGCAACGCCTTCGACTATAGAGTATTGCAGCATATCTTTCGGATAACGATGCCCTGCTTGCAAACCTGACAGATGGTTGAAAAGAGTAGGCCATGTCGTAGCGTGGGGGTCATCCGCAAGCTCTGCGATCATCGGCCCATGGAAGGTGACTAAACCGGTATGTCGGTGGATAGCTGAATGTAAGGCTGTAATATCGCTGTAGCCTACAAAAGCTTTTGGGTGATTTTTTATCAGGTCATAGTTCAATGACTCTAATATTCTTGGAGTTCCATATCCGCCCCGCAGACAGATAATGGCATCCACTTCCGGATCAGCAAACATTTGGTTAACATCGCTCGCTCGCAGTGCGTCATTCCCGGCTAAATATCCGTATTCCTGCCCAACGGTTTTACCTAGCTTCACTTTATAGCCAAACTCTTTAAAGATATTTAACGATTTTTCAATTTTCTCCAGCGGCACAGGGCTAGAAGGAGCAATAACTCCGATGGTATCCCCAGCTTGTAAAGCCTTTGGTTTAATGACCTCCATGGCTAGCAGCTCCTTACAGCTTACGAATGCTTTTGATTTGAACATCCGTTACCGTATTGATTTCGCCATTATTCAGTGTAACTTCTGCCATACAACTATCAGGGCTCAGCCAGCTTAGAACACCGCGAATCTTGCCATTGGTTTTAGTCAAGATCTCAATTTGCTGTCCTAAATGATCCTGAAGCTGCCTTCTCATTACTTCATTCATCAGAAAGCCTCCCCCATTGTTTTCACAAGGTTTGTCATACAAAAAAGCCACGAGAAGAAGGCTTCTTCTCGTGGCTTCTAAGGCACAGCAAAAAGACTGCCCCTATCTTCACGATATCAGTGCCTCTCTCCGAACGCTTGCGAGGTTAGCTGACGGATTCGGGTATGGAAGTTACCCTACTCAATAATTTGAGATTCACCCCACGTGACAACATCAAAAAACACTGCCACAACAAATGGTTCCCCCGCTCCTATAAAAGGATTCAGCGATCAAGACATCTCTTTAACTTTGTTGGAAATAATGATACTCTTGCTATAAATGATTGTAAAGGCTAATTTTCAGCCAAGAAACCGCTTACTTCAACGATATTTAGCCTTTCCCACTCCTTTTCTACTTAGCGTGGTAGCGAATGGCGAGCTGTAGCAGTGTCCTGACTGCAACTCCCGTAGCCCCTGCCGGATGGTGTCCCTTATCCTTCTTCGTTGTAGCTGTGCCTGCAATATCCAAATGCACCCATGGCGTTTCGCCCGCAAAAGCTCCGATGAAAATAGCGCCCTGTATACATCCAGCAGGTCTTCCTGCATCATTTTTGATATCAGCAATGTCACTGTCAATGTACTCTTGATACTCTTCAAAATTTGGCAGCTCCCAGACCTTTTCCCCTGCAATTCGAGCGGCCTCCTTTACATCATTGGCCCATTGCTCATCGTTCGTGACTAACCCTGTAGCGGCGTACCCCAAAGCGGTTATGACCGCCCCTGTAAGCGTAGCCACATCTACCAGTTTCGTTGCCCCCAGGTGCTTAGCGTAAGCTACACCATCGGCAAGGATTAATCGCCCTTCGGCATCCGTATGAATAATTTCTATTGTTTTACCGCCAAAGGAGGAAATCACGTCTCCTGGCTTCAAATTATTCCCTGCAATCATATTTTCGCAAGTAGGGATCACCGCAATGATATTGACATGGGGACGGAGAGCCCCAACCGCATCCATTGTGGCGATAACCGCTGCAGCGCCGGCCATATCGGTCTTCATTTCACCCATGCCTTCATCCGGCTTGACTTGAATGCCCCCCGTGTCAAATGTAATACCTTTACCAACTAGGCCAATGACATCTTTGCTATCGGCTGCTCCCATATACTTCATGACAATCATTTTCGGCTCATTGGCACTCGCTTGTCCAACCCCAAGCAGAGCCCCCATACCCAATTCTTCCAAATCTTTCTTATGTAGGATCGTTATATCAATATTACGATAATGAGCGATTTGTTTTGCCCGCTCTGCCAATACGGCCGGTGTAACCTTGTTGCCGGGTTCATTAACGAGGTCGCGGGCCAAATTGGTCGCATAAGAAGCTGCTTCCGCCCGCTCTATCCCTGCCTGGATTGCTTCTTGCCTAAGCCCTTGGTCTACCACCAAGACCAAATCAGGGATGCCTTGCTCCTGCTCTTCTTTTTTCTTATACCCCTTGAATTGATACGTACCCAGGACGGCCCCTTCGACTACCCCTTGAATGATATCGACGGGGTTCCATAGCTTTTTTTCCACATAATAATGGGAAATTCCAAAGGTAATATTCCTAAACCCTTTTTGTTTTGCATGTCTAGCTGCAATCCCAATGGCATCTCGAACTTTCTCGACTGTCACCTTTGTTTCTTTGCCCAATCCTAAAACAAGGGTACGCCTTGCCGGAATCTTGCCCCAATTATGTAAGACCGTCAGTTCGCCAAACTTTCCCTTAATTTCATTTTCCGCTATAAGCTGGGAGATCCGGTGCTCAAGGGCTTCGTCCACGGTTTTTGTATACCCCTTAACATTATCTTGTCCTTCACAATACGTTACAATTAAACAATCCGTCGCTATGGAAGAAATCGGTTCTGTTGAAATTTTTACGTTCATATCCCAGTCTCCTTAGCCAAATTAGTTAAATTCCCAAACACTTCCATTATACACTAACAACCCCAAAAGATTGTACCCCAGAAAATGAAAATCCCCTCCAGCCTTTAAACAGCCTGAAGGGGAATATTTTTAAAACTTCCACTTTAATGTTTTAGCTAAGCGAGCGAATTTCTTTTGAGATAATATTTGCGCTTTAGGACCAAAGAAATACTTTAGCATGCTCATGCGCCTCCGTTCATGGGATATGATCTTCTTGATCTTATTCTATTACGAAAACGGGCAGCAAGCAATGGTATTTGGTATACCAAAGTTTTGTGTTTTGTCACATTTGAATTCACAATGATTTCAAAATTATTCTTGTTTCTCTTTTTTATCTTCATCGGGTAACTCGTCCACCGTATGCTTATAGGAATAGCCACTGTTGATATACCAAACTGCTAAACCGATCATGCCGATGCACATTAATATGACTAGTACCATAACTATTGATATTGACATACGATCATCCTCCATGATATAGCATAACAGCTTTCGAAAAAAATAGCGATAGGGAACCAAAGCAAAAAAGGCCCCTCGTTACATAGGAGCCTTCCATTCCTATACTTTCATCTCTGCATGCTGAAGCTCAGATTTCTCAACTTGGATGGTTGTATGCAGAATTTTAAACTTTTCTTCAATCTTATTGATAGCTTGCTGCAGAATAACCTGGCTGTCCTTATCGTCATCAATGAGCAAATGGCAGCTTAAGGAGTCTAATCCAGAGGTGATTGTCCAGATATGCAAATCGTGGACGTCCTTTACCCCATCAATTTTTTCTAAAGTTTGTTTGACTTCTTCTTGATCGATGGTAATGGGCGTTCCTTCCATTAAGATATGGACAGTGTGCCTGATCACTCCCCATGCTCCTCGCAGGATTAACAGTGAAACTATAACGCTGATAATAGGATCAGCCAAATACCAGCTGAAGATGTACATCACGAGTCCAGCTAAAATAGCTCCAACGGAACCGAGCGCATCGCCCAAGACATGAAGGTAAGCACTTCTAAGGTTGACATTATGTTTGACGTCCCCCTTGCGCATCAGGGCCCAGGCACTCAGAAGGTTGGCCAATAAACCGACTGCCGCTATCGCCATCATCATTCCGCTAGCTACAACTGGCGGTTCCAGAAAGCGATGATAGGCTTCCCAAACAATAAAACCGGCAATAATAAACAAGGTGACCCCGTTAAATAGGGCTGCCAAGATCTCAAAACGGTAAAAACCATAGGTTTTGTTTGGCGAAGCGGGTCTTGTGGCAAACCAAATAGCGAATAAGCTTAACGCTAAGGAGCTGGCATCGCTTAGCATATGCCCGGAATCAGAGAGGAGCGCAAGGCTGTTCGTAAGTAACCCTCCAAAAAACTCCAGCAGCATAATGCTCGTGGTAATCAACAGGGCAATGGTAAGGCCCTTCTTATTTCCTTCCCTTGTATGGTCGTGATGATGATGGTAGTCGTGGTCGTGACCATGGTGATGATGGTGGCCATGACCATGATGGTGGTGATGCATCCTGATCCCCTCTATTCGTGCGTGATATGATGAATCATTTGATTTAAAATCGTGATGACGTGTTCGTCGTCAATGGCGTAATAAAAGGTTTGACCCTCTCTCCTGTACTTGACTAACCGTAAATTTCTCAAAAAGGAAAGCTGATGGGATACCCCGGACTGAGTCATATTCAACATTTCCGCGATGTGGCCCACAGAGCACTCTTCCTGGGACAGCAGATGCAATATTTTTATGCGCGTAGGATCTGAGAGCGCCTTAAAAGTAAGGGCTACATCCTCAATCGTCTCTTGTGGCAAGAAATGATGTTGGCTTTTTTCCATTATAATCTTTCACCCCGCATTATATTATGTAATATATGAGCATTTGTTCATATATTATAACTTGTACCTGCCCAAAAAAATAGAGGCAATTTTCTGCCTCAGTTATGCCTTATATCCTATTGTGGCTTGAACAGCCCGCTTCCACCCATCATAAAGCTGATCGCGCCGCTGCTTCTGCATGTAAGGCGTAAATGTCCGCTCAATGACTTTATTTTGCCGGATCTCCTCTTGACTGGCCCAATAGCCTACCGCTAAGCCAGCTAAATAGGCTGCACCTAATGCCGTGGTTTCATTAACCCTTGGGCGCTCGACACTCGTACCTAGAATATCTGCCTGAAATTGCATAAGGAAATTATTTTGTACAGCCCCCCCGTCTACTGCAAGCTTCTTCAGTTGAATACCAGAGTCCGCCTCCATCGCTTCGAGCACATCCCTCGTTTGATAAGCTAAAGATTCTAAGGCCGCCCTAATCAAGTGGTCATTTGTCGTTCCCCTGGTTAAGCCAAAAATGGCTCCCCGCGCTTCCATGCTCCAATAAGGGGCACCTAACCCTACGAAGGCTGGGACAAAATACACACCGTCTGTCCCATCCACTGCGAGCGCATGATGTTCCGAGTCCGCTGCTTTACTGATCATCTTCAACCCATCGCGGAGCCACTGAATCGCAGCGCCTGCAACAAATATACTTCCTTCCAGCGCATATTCCACTTTGCCCCCAATCCCCCATGCTATGGTAGTAAGCAGCCCATTCCCTGATTGAACGGCTTTCTCTCCCGTATTCATAAGCATAAAACAACCAGTGCCATACGTATTTTTGGCCATTCCTTGGCGAAAGCACGCTTGACCGAACAGGGCCGCCTGCTGATCCCCAGCAATCCCAGCTATGGGGATAACTGTTTCAAACAGTGTTTTAGCCGTATATCCATAGCATTCACTCGATGGTCGAACGCTAGGAAGGATCGTCTTAGGAATATCCATTAGAGCCAAAAGCTCATCATCCCATGCTAGCGTGTGGATATTAAACAGTAAGGTTCTTGAGGCATTAGAGTAATCGGTCACATGGACTGCCCCATCGGTCAGCTTCCAGATCAGCCAGGTGTCGATCGTGCCAAAGAGGAGGTCGCCTTTTTCTGCTTTTTCCCGTGCCCCTTCTACATGATCTAACATCCATCTCACTTTAGTTCCGGAAAAATAAGCATCAATCAGCAATCCTGTTTTTTCTCGGATAAGCGGTTCGTGCCCTTGGTCTTTTAGCTGATTGCAAATGTCCATGGACTGTCTGCTTTGCCACACGATGGCATGGTAAATGGGTTTTCCCGTTTCTTTATCCCAAACGACTGTAGTTTCCCGCTGATTGGTGATCCCAATGGCTGCAATCTGGTCGGGCAGAACTCGATTTTCAATTAATACCGCTTTCAAAACAGCCAACTGAGTTTCCCAAATTTCCTCCGCGTTGTGCTCAACCCAGCCTGGCTTCGGATAAATTTGTGTAAATTCCTTTTGAGCGATCCCAATGATGGCACCGGAATGATCAAATAATATGGCTCGGGAGCTCGTCGTTCCTTGGTCGAGAGACAATATGTACTTTCTATCCATATACCCTCAAACTCCTTCCTTTCAATTTGTTAGGAACATTTTACCATAAATCTGGTTTAAATTTGATTTCAACTGGTTAACATGGATTAGTAGAGTAGTAGATTGATGTGGTATAGGGGGGTTTTATTTTTCTATGCGTCAGGACTTATCCCATCTTTATGAGATTTTTACCCGTACAGAAGGCAGTATTCGAGTTTTTATGGACATTCTTTCTCCTGTGATTGCCAATTCCCAAGATGAACATGAACGGCTTTATTTTCATCATATCTTCGAGGAAGAGGAGCAGCGGCTAGAGAGGCTTGGTGAATTTCTGCCCAAATTGGCTTCTTATCTAGACAGGGCAGATGAAACAGGTGGAGCCGATCCCGGATTTATTATGCTTTTGCAGGATATTAATCTTGAGAAGTTTGGACTTCATAATTTTCTGGAGCACTTAGAGCTGTCACTTTTTGAATTTCAAGATGAAGAACGATCGTCCGTCATACGTCCGATGCAGGAAGAGACTCGAGCCGATTACCTTGCCGTGAAGGATATTCTTGCCCGAATCAATGAAGCATACCTTCCTCAAGCCAGCCAGCTTAGAACTTCAGATCAGCATCAGGTCGCATCGGGCGCTCATGATCATGATCATGATCACGACCACGATCATCACGGCCATCATCCTGAGCCAGCAGTAAGCGCGGTGCCCACAATCCCAACACGCAAAGGACTCAGCGTAGGAAGCTTGAGATCTATCAGATAATAAGGAGGAATAGATATGGATAAAAGTATGAGGTACCCTGACTCCCCATTGAGCCCGCAGGAATGGGGACGAATGGATCAAACGGTCATCGATGCGGCAAGAAGACAATTAATCGGGCGTCGTTTTATTGACCTCTATGGACCGCTGGGAGAAGGGCTGCAGAGCGTAAGCAATGATATCTTTGATGAACCGCAAGGCGGCGGAATCAGCTTGCGTGGCGAGACGCTGGAGATGTCCCAGCCCACCCGGCGGGTGAACCTTTCCATTCCGATGCTTTACAAAGATTTCGTCTTGTATTGGAGAGACGTAGAGCAAGCCAAAACCTTAGGCATGCCCATTGATATGAGTCCGGCAGCGAATGCCGCTTTCCAATGCGCCCGTCTTGAAGATGATCTTATTTTTAACGGGTTTAAGGAGTTTGACCTCCCTGGCCTCATGAATGTCCAAGGACGGCTCACCCACATTTTGAGCGACTGGATGAAATCGGGTCAAGCCTTTAGCGATATTGTCGAATGCATTAATAAGCTCCAGCAGATGGGACATGTCGGACCTTACGCCCTAGTTTTATCGCCGGAATTATATGCTCTGATTCACCGTGTGCATCAAGGGACACACGTACTGGAAGTCGAGCATGTTCGTGAGCTAGTAACAGATGGCGTATTCCAATCCCCAATGATAAAAGGCAAATCTGGTGTTGTAGTAGCTACTGGGCAGCACAATCTTGATTTGGCCGTAGCGGAAGACTTTGATACGGCGTTTCTAGACCGTGATAATATGAACTACCTCTTCCGCGTCTTTGAATCGGTTGTTTTAAGAATAAAGCGGCCAAGTGCCATTTGTACGCTGGAGGATCACGAAGGATAGGTGGAGTTACTAAAAATTCACTAGAATATTCAAGAATTTACCCTCATCACCAACAATATGACTAGAATCAATTAAAGGGTGTTCCAAACCTCGCACGTGCGGCGGTCTTTGGGACACCCTTCATTTATTTTAAGCGATTTTAAATTGTACTTTTTCTGGTTGATTCTTGACTGCAGGCACCTGGATCGCAGCTTCTCCGAGATCCTCCATTACTTGAGCTAATTCCTTTAAGAACACGGGGTTAGTGGATCCTTCGTTTACTTGAATCAGTCTTTTAAGATATTTCAGCTTCTCTGCTGTCTTCTTCATCTTGGCAGCCTTATTCTTGAGTTCATGAATTCGCTTATGAACAGGTTCAAAAATCAAACTCACATCATCAATATGGCAAATGTAATTTTCACCTTGTTCACTCATAAAAGACACTGTGTAGATGAGTTGCCCGTTCATCTCCACACTCGTGATCATCGCATGAGGAAACTGTTCACCGCTGCGTAACCGAATATAGCCGACCTCGATAGCTCCTCCGAACTTTCGCTCGTTATTCAAGATCGTATGCATATCTACCAAACCATGTATCGGATAACTCATAATAATTCCCTCCTGTTTAGATCCACGTTGTCGTTTATATCGATATTCATTCTCAATGGTTATAGTTTATCAGGCGAAAGCCCTTTCTGTCAATAGTGAGAATCACTGTCAGTATTAAGACTCAAGGAAATGCTCTGTAACTTCTTGCTTCCCGGGCACCCAATCCCGATGACACTTTTTCTTAAATGGGCACTTTTTGCATTCGCTGAAAGACTTGGGTCTCGTATAGTCCTCTGCCTTTTGCAGCAGATCTTTCGTCAGGCGGAAATAGCCGATCGCATCCATGACATCCTCTTTTGCAGGGTAGAAAACATGCTCTTGCCCTGTTAGAAGATGAATAATCTCAATTCTTTCCGGCAATTGCTGAAAGGCCTTTTGCGAAAAGAGTACCGCTAAGTGCTTGTAGGTAATATAAAATTCTGGCTCTGCATCTATCACATACTTCTTTAAGCGAAAAGATTCCCCCGACCATTCCGCTACTTGGAAAGTCATTGCCAGGTCGATCTGAAGCTCTTCCACATTCGTTTTAAATTTCTCGTAAAGAAACAGCGGCGGATTTTCTTTTCTCTCTGTCAGCAGGTATTTTAATAAGTTACTCGTGATCTCCCCAAGTACCGTTAGGTAATGCTCCCTTGAATGAAATAATTCCACCTTCTTGATCCAATATCGGTGAATCAGCTCTAGGATTTTTACCGATGATCGCTGCGGCTCCGGGCATTGATTATACCCCATAACCACTTGATTCACAGTCTGCTGGACCATATGCCGCCACGATTGATAAGTTGTTGCCTGCCCAAGCAAATGCCGATAATAAAACTGGTAGGAGCACCTCATGAATTCTTCCAAGTGATAATCAGCAATTGTCTTAATGGAGACCACGGGCTTCTTATTCATCCCATCCCACCTACCCAATACTTAGTAACTCTGATGCAAAATGCTTTCCAAAACTCTTGCAAAGCTCCACCTCTTGGCCAGCTGGAGACATTTCAATTTTAAGGCCTGCCTGAACAAGTTCCGCGCCACACTCCTGCAGCTTGCCCTCAAGGATATCGACAGCCGCGCAAAAATGAATATAGGCATGATCTCCTGAGCCAAATACCGCTGCTTTTTTGCCTTTAAGGTCTAAACCATCCAACTCATCATAAAAATCCAAAAAATCATCTGGCAGTTCGCCATCACCCCATGTATAGGTTCCTAATAAAATTCCATCATAGTCCATTAATTCCTCAGCATTCGCCTGGAATATCTCTTTTATTTCTATTTCGCTTCCTGCTTGTTTTATGCCCTCCGCCACAAGATTGGCGATCTCCTCCGTATTTCCAGACATGCTGGCAAAAACCATTAGAATTTTATTCATAATAAGCCCTCCTTCTGATAACGATTTTCATTATCTATATTTCTTATAATACATAATAATGATAATTAATGTCAATTAATTATCAAAAAAAGCTGACCACACAGTGAAAAACGAAATCTTCACTGTAAGTCAGCCTTTGGCGTGATATTCAACTAACAGGTCTTTCCTCACTGCATGCTCGATGTTAGGGCAGGTCGTGCAGGAAGAAGCATTCGGCAGGCAGCTTCTTAGACAGCATTCTTTTCTTAGAGTTAGTTTTTCTCCTCTGAATAGAGGATGGTCGATACTTGTAAATTCTATCTGCAGGTCTTCTACGGTGCTAAGAATCAGCTGAAAATCCTCTTCCAATCGTATATGTTCAGCGTCATCCTGCGCTTCCTCCCTCCACTTGCGGGAGAGATAGTTCACCGCGTACGATGCATGAGCCCACAAGACTTGGCGCTTAATTCCGGTATGATCCACCAGATTGTCATAAACCGGCTGCAAATTCTCTAAAAAAAGAAGATCCAAGGTCTCTTTTTTGCCTTGCCCTCTTTCCATACCAATTGGTTTTTGATCGAGAACAAGAGAAGGACTCCACTTCTCACCCGTTTCCAGTGAGATATTATTCAATGAAAGATCCAGCTTTTCCCCCAAATGAATGAGGCTATACAAGCCACCTGCAATTAAAGCATAGCTATAGTATTTGGCAAACAACGAAGCCGTGACGACGGGAGATGGGGATTGTAAGCTCGTGCCCACAAGCCCCAGTAGCTGTTCCAGCTTATTCTTGTGTTTCAGTTCAGTGCCAAGGAAACGATAAGGCTTATCCCTGTTCGGCGAGAAGAACAGACCGTAGTCTTCTATAGACATGTTCTCACCTACCCTAACACACTGACTTTTTGATAAGAGGGCTTCACGACCCTTCCGCGTCCATAAGGGATACACATAGGCGTACCGAATAAAGGATCAACGGTGATCTGGCACTCCATGCCAAACACGCTCCGAATCATCTCGGCATCAACCACCTCTTCCGGCTTCCCTTGGGCAAACACCGTGCGGTTCTGAATCGCTACGATGTGGTGGGCATAGCGGCAAGCCAAATTCAAATCATGAAGCACCATCACGATCGTGCGCTGCTCGTTTTCATTCAGTTCAAAGAGAAGGTCGAGAATTTCAATCTGATGGGTTAGGTCCAGATAGGTTGTCGGTTCATCCAATAGGATGGTTTCCGTACCTTGAGCCAGCGTCATCGCAATCCACGCTCTTTGGCGCTGACCGCCGGACAAGGAATCTACCGGACGTTCCGCCAACGCCTTCATTTGGGTCGCTTCCAAGGCGCGGTTGACCATCTTTTCATCTTCCTCCGACCATTGCTTAAACCAATTTTGATAAGGGTATCTGCCTTGCTTGACTAGCTGCAATACCGTAAGTCCTTCCGGAGCTATCGGCCCTTGCGGGAGAATGGCCAGCTTTTTGGCTATTTCCTTGGTAGCCATCTTGCTGATTTCATTTCCGTCCAGAATGATAGAACCTGTTTGCGGCTTTAGTAAGCGGGCTAAGGATCGGAGCAGGGTGGATTTGCCACAGCCATTGCTTCCGAGAAAAACGGTAATTTTTCCTTTAGGGATTTTGAGATGAAGTTCATCAATAATGACTTCTTTCTCATATGCGAGAGTGAGTCCCTTGGTTTCCATGGCTTGCATCCTTCGATCTCCTCCTATGACACATTTCGATTTTTGTAAAGCAAGTAAATAAAGTAAGGCGCTCCTATTGCCGCCGTAAATACTCCAGCAGGAATGTCCAGCGGTGTAAAAGCGGTTCTTGCGACGAGATCGGCGACCAAAACAATAATTCCGCCGATGAGTGCCGATACGGGAAGCAACCCGCCGAAGGCTGAACCGACCAATTGCCGTGCGATGTGCGGGGCCATCAAGCCTACAAACCCAATTCCCCCTGCAAACGCGACAGCTCCTCCCGCTAAGGCCGTGCTAACGAGCAATAGCAGCAATCGGTGCTTTTGCACCACACTTCCTACCCCGGTAGCTAGGTCATCACCCAATTCCTGCACATTTAGGATGCGGGTGATCATGAACGTAAAAGGAAGAAGGAAGCATACCCAGGGAAAAAGCGTCCACACATTGTCCCAGGATGAACCATAAACGCTTCCTGTCAGCCAGATTTTCGACTGTGTCGCCAGGTACAGCGGGCCAAAAATCATCAGGAGCTGAGTCATGGCCTTCATCGCGGCATCCAAACCTACCCCGACGAGAACCAACCGAACGGGAGTTACGCCTTTGTTCCAGGATAAGCCGTAAATCAGGAACGCCACGAGAGTTGCCCCTAGAAAAGCTACAAAAGGAAGCCAATGAATGCTGACGGTTAACGTATTATTGCTGGAATCCAAATAAAAGGTCAGGAAGGTAATTACCGCTACTCCGGCACCACTGGTAATCCCGATTATATCTGGCGAAGCCAATGGGTTGCGCATAATGCCTTGCAAGATGGCTCCCGAAACAGCCAGGGATGCCCCTACTAGGAAGGCAATCAGGATGCGAGGCAGCCGGAACTGCTGGATGACTAGCGCATGCATATCCTCCCCTTGACCAAAAAGGGCACGCACCACATCCAACGGATGGATCTTCATCTCCCCCATTCCCGTGCTGACAATCATCAAAACGAGGGTAAAGAGCAGGAATAAGGTAAAAACCAACACGACTTTCTTGTCTATTAAAAAGGACATTCGACCCTTCTTAAGGCGAAACGATGCATACTTTTTCATTTGCGGTATAACCCCTTGCGAGCAATGTAAACAAAAAACGGTGTTCCGATCAGCGCAGTCATGACCCCTACTGGAACTTCCTTTGGCATGATAATGTAACGGGCACTAATATCAGCCAGTAGCAGCAGGATCGCACCCAAAACGCCCGAATAAGGAAGAAGCCAGCGATAGTCAGTTCCTACCAGCGCTCTTGCAAGATGAGGGACGACAATTCCAACAAAACCTATGGGTCCAGCTACAGCCACCGAACTCCCTGCTAGAAGGACGATCACAGCCCACGTGAGAGCCTTTATCCAAACGGTTCGCTGTCCTAACCCTTTCGCTACATCTTCTCCCATGCTTAAGGTGTTGACCTGTTTCGCTAAGAGAAAAGCCCCTACCCAGGCCAGGATCATATACGGAAGAACAGGAAGAAGCATTTCCAGCGAACGCCCTTCAACGGAACCGGCTAGCCAAAAAAGCACTTCCTCCAATGCTCTCTCATTGATGGATAGCATCCCTTGTGTTAAAGATGAAAATAGAGCCGCCATAGACGCTCCGGCCAAGGTCATTTTCATGGGAGAAAGCCCATTTCGACCAAGGGAGCCTAATACATAAATAGCTAAAGCGGCAGCCCCCGATCCCAAAAAGGCAATCCAGGTGAAGCCGGACAAGGTGGATACCCCAAGAAACACCACAGAAAACACAATAAAGAAACTGGCACCTGCGTTCAAACCGTAAATATCCGGTGCCGCTAAAGGGTTGCGGGTCAAGCCTTGCATCAGTGCCCCCGCCATGGCTAGACTAATCCCCACCGCTATGGCTATAAGTGCCCGCGGAACCCTGGAAGTCGTGATGATGATATGTTCATTGGAACTATCAAACTGTGTGTATGCCTGCAAGACCATTTCCCACGTGATCTCCGTCAATCCAAAGCGAATGCTGGAAAAACCGCATACAACCATTATAAAAAGAAATAAAATTAAACCTAAAATTTTCAACGGCCGTGTAGATAGCAAAAATGTCATATAACGCACCTTTTCATGTTCCCTGCTTATTTTCTCTTTTCCTCTAGTTTAAAGATAATGAAAATCCCTGTCAACGACGGTGATAATCACTTTCATTTTCTTGTTGACAATTTTTAGCTTCTCTTTTATGATATGAATCGTGAATGAAATTCATTATCAAAAAGGAGAGAGAACACGAATGTACCCAACTACATACAAAATGATGGCTCTTTTGCTCACATTCGCCCTATTCCTCGTTGGATGCGGCGGCGGGCAAACGCAAGAAACCACTGCGCCAGCCAGTGATGCTGCGAAACCAGAGGAAAAAGCAGCGCCGGCTGCCGAAGACGTTCGCGTCATCGAGCACGCCATGGGTAAAACTGAAATCAAGGGAACGCCTCAAAAGGTCGTCATTCTGACCAACGAAGGAACCGAAGCTTTGCTTGCTTTGGGAGTAAAGCCTGCCGGTGCTGTAAAATCGTGGACAGGAGACCCGTTTTATGAGCATATCGCTGCTGAGATGGAAGGCGTAACAGTTGTTGGAACGGAGAGCCAAGTAAACTTAGAAGCGATCGCCGCTCTTAAGCCTGATCTTATTCTCGGAAACAAAATGCGCCAAGAAAAAGTATATCCACAGCTTTCTGCTATCGCTCCTACCGTTTTCTCTGATACCCTCAGAGGGCAATGGAAGCCAAACTTTGAACTGTATGCAAAAGCTTTAGGCAAAGAAGAAGAAGGAAAAAAGGTTATCGCAGATTTCGATCAACGAATCGAAGAGTTTAAGACGCAGTTTGCGGATAAATTGGATCTTCAAGTGTCCGTTGTTCGTTTTATGGCAGGGAAAACAAGACTTTATTACAAGGACACTTTTACAGGGGTCATATTTGAACAAATCGGTTTAGCTCGTCCTGCTGCTCAGGATAAGCCTGATTTCGCAGATGAAATCACGAAGGAACGTACCCCAGAAATGGAAGGGGATATTCTCTTCTACTTCACTTATGACACGGGAGACGGGGAAGCGAACAAGAATGAGCAAGAATGGCTGAAGGATCCGCTATTCCAGAATCTAAATGTGGTTAAAAACAATAAAGCATTCAAAGTCAATGACGCTACTTGGAACACGGCCGGAGGAGTTAAAGCCGCTAACATTCTTCTTGACGATCTAACGAAGATTTATTCCGAATTAAAATAAGCCCCGATCGGGGCTTATTTTTTTTCGATTACTAAAGCATTTAACATCGAACTGATAATCGTCGTGACAATGGCCCCCCAGAAAGCCCCCCAAAACCCTGTAATATCAAATCCAGGTACGAGTAACGATGCAAACCAATAAGTGAACGCATTGATGATCAAAAGAAATAGTCCAAAGCTAAATATGGTAAGCGGTAGAGTAAAAAAGACAAGCAATGGTCTAACGATCATATTGACCAAGCCTAGAATAAGAACGGCAATCAAGGCTGTTCCAAAGCCTCTAACGGAAACACTGTCTAGCAGCCAATCGGCAATAATTAATGAAAAACCGCTGATAAGTAAACGTATAAGCCAATTCATTAAACAACTCCCCCCTCTTTACTCTTATTTTAATATATACAAAAAAAATCTCATACAGTCCGAAATGCATTTCGGTACCGTAAGAGATCTTTGACTTAATTCTCTCCATCTGAGGAAGCTGGATTGCTCCCCCCAACACCTAAACCGCTTAGTCCGCCTAAGCCCTTGAGAAGCAAATTGGGACCGAACACGCTGAACAGCCTGATCATCGGGACAATCATGCTAAGTCCGCCGCCTAAAGCTCCACCTAATCCACCTAATCCCTGGGCTCCTCCAAGGCCTCCCAGCAAACCCGATCCGCCAAGTCCGGAAAAGCCGACCTGCTGAGCTTTCTTGGAATCGATCCGATTCGCCTTCAATAAAACCTTGTCACCTTTCACCTCTTTTATACTGACTACATAGGGAACTCCCTTAGAAGATCTATATAAGATTGGTTTTCCTTTTAGCTGTTTTGCCGCCTTGCGCATCTTCTTGAGGCTCTTACTTTTACCCATCTACCCCACCTCGCTTTGGTTCTTCTTCATAGTTTATGAACCGCGTGGACAACGGGTAACGGCATACATCTTGGCATAAAGGATTTTCAAGGAGAAAAAGGGCTGAATGACAGCCCTTTTTTATCTTGGATTCGGAAACACTCTTCTTACCATCTCATTAAACTCCTCGAACAATCCAGCGACCGGCCGCCCTTGCTGGATGTCTGCAGAGTAGGTATTCATTCGATTGACAAAATCAGGGTTTGTAGACACGTAAACATTCTGAATCGACGGATCGGTTGATCTGACCTGGTTTGCCACCTTGTTTTCTACTTCTCTCGTCAGTTGGCCTTTATAATTGTCTTCCAATACTGCAGCCACATAAGCATTCCTATTCGTAACGATCACGTTTGCTCTACGCACTTCAGGCAGCTGAGAAATTTTATTTGCAGCTTCGCTAGATACCGCAAGGCGATCTCCATCAGCTCCTAGCTGATTTGCCCCCTGCTGTTGCTGCTGCGTACGGGCCATACCGCATCCGGTTAAAATAGCTACGGCTAGCACGAGAAGCATGGAAACCTTTACTATCCTAATTTGATTCACAGAAAATCCAACCCCCTTCAAAATAAACTAAATCAACTAGTAGAATTTCCTCTTTCATGAAATCGATACATTTCCTTCCAAACTAGGGAATAAGCTTTAGTGTATAAAAGAAGAAGGGGGTTGCACATGTCTAAAGTGGACTATCGGTCATCTGCCTTGTTTGAACACCGTTTTTGGCTGCAGGTCTTAGGAGACCATAGCCGCATGCTGCTCGACCAGCTTTCACCCAAAGAACAAGAGGAAGTAAAGAAAGCCCAATATTTTATTCCGATCTTTGACCAATTGCTAAGTCAAGCTCGGCAGAACCTGCAGGAAAATGAGTTGCAAGCTTTAACGGAATCGGCCAGGAAATATGCAGAAGAAATCAGAGAGTTCAAGCTTCACCTGATTCGCAGGCATTTGACCGAGAAAATCGCGATTGGCTTCCCCCCCACTTTCCTTAATCATATGGTCAATGAGGTAGAGGAATATCTTCGGATCTTGGAATTTCTCATTAAAGGAACCGTCCCTCCGCCTATGCACCCGATTCATCACCACTTGGTCTGGCTGCTTGATGCCGCTGGCCATGCCGCAGGGATCACTGGCGATTTGGATATGGTAGAGAAGAAACTAAAGGAGCAAAGCCAAAAGTTTGCTATGACTTTTGAACAATTTTATATAAAAGCGGTGGAAGTGGCCGGCTATATGCGTACCAAATTGCAAAGCTTCCCTGCCCTGAACCGTTTTAATCAGCAAGTAGAGATAGAAATTCTAGTCTTCCAGCAGTTTCTCAGAGAATTAGAGGTGATGGAGCTGCAGCAAAGCGTTTTGAGTACCCTTGCTCCGCTCATGCTTGATCATATGGCCAGGGAGGAATGCTATTATCTTACGAAGCTGGCTGAAGTGAATGCAGCCATCTCCCCACAATGCGACCCCACTAAGCCACGGACGGAGTAGCTTAAATAAATTAAAGGAACTTTCTTCCCTTATTTTCCTCTGAGCGCGAAAAGAATCCACTATAAGGGAAGAAACTTCCTTTATTCTATGGATTCGTTGGTTTTTTTAGCTATTTTATCAACATAGAGGAATATTGTTCCTCTATTTTTGTTTTTTTCTTTTACCGCACGCCTCTCCCCCTCCACCAACCCCAATGGGATAATTTCCACCCTTTCTATAAAAACTAAGGAAAATGACATCCGAGGTGTTTTTATGAAATCGAAAAGCAAGTGGATTGTCGGCAGCTCGTTAGCTCTGTTTGCTGGACAGGTGGTCGGCAGTTGGCTGCTTAATAACAAGAAGAACGTCCAAGAGAATACAGAGACCTCTTTCAACCTGATCAAGGATTACCCGACAATTCATCCCACTTCGTTTCTGCACCCTCAATCCTCTGTTATTGGACAAGTCCACATTGGAGAACAAGTATTCATCGCTCCCTTTGCTTCTATCCGTGGAGATGAAGGACTGAAAATACTTATAGGTAACCGTACAAGCGTACAGGATGGTGCCGTCCTTCACGGTTTGAAGAATTTTGAGTACGGGAGCAATATCACGCAAAACTCCGTGTTTGTAAAGGATGAGCCTTTCTCCATCTATATTGGGGAACGTGTCACGCTGGCTCACCAGTGTCAAGTGCATGGGCCGGCGCGAATTGATCAAGATGTCTTTGTTGGCATGCAATCCTTGGTCTTTAATAGCTATATTCATGAAGGAGCTGTGCTCGAACCGGGCTGCCGAGTGATAGACGTGACGATTCCCAAACAACGATATGTTTCCGCTGGGCGCATCATAACCAGACAAGAAGAAGCCGATCGCCTGCCGGAGATTACGCCGGACTATCGTTACTATCAATTCAACCAAAAGGTCACGGATGTGAATCAAGAGCTTGCCTTCGCTTATAGGAGCCAACAATAGCATGGAGGAAGTGTTGAAAAATTTGCTGCTTGTATCCGGTCGAATCGTCACTATCCTCCCTCTCTTGCTGATTGTCACCATCATTATGGGCAAGCGTTCGATTGGTGAGCTCCCTGTCTTTGACTTCATGGTTGTTTTAACACTGGGATCCGTGGTCGGAGCGGATATCGCTGACCCTAAAATCAACCATATTCATACCGCTGGTGCCATTATTCTGATTGGGGTTCTGCAGCGCTTCATATCCAAGCGAGCTATCACAAATAGAAGAATAGGGCGGCTCATCACTTTCGAACCAACCATCGTCATTCATGACGGTCAATTTATGAAGAAAAACATAAAAGATATTCGTTACTCCATCGATAACATCCTGCAAATGCTTCGCGAAAAAGATGTTTTTGATTTAAGTGATGTGCACCTAGGAATTATTGAAGCGAATGGAAAACTGACGATCCAAAAAAAGCCGAATAAGGAAGGCGTCACGCTCGAAGATATAGGGATCAGAAAGCATACCGGAGGCATGGCTTATCCGGTCATGGTGGAGGGAAAAGTTTACGGAGACGTGCTGAAGTCGTTGAACCTTTCCGAGAAGTGGCTTGAACAAGAGCTTAACCGCCGGGGAGTGAGCGATCCGGATCGGGTCTTTTTTGCATCCATCAATGAAAATAAAGAAATACATGTTTCATTAAGCAATGACAAATTGCCAGAGGGTCCCCCTATCCATCATTAAAAAGAAAAAAGCATGGAAATGGATCCAATGAGAAGAATAACAGTAAGCTCCAGGAAATATTCTTACGCTTCAGGAGGAAAATATGAAGAAGTATCTATTGCTATTCGTCACCATTGCTCTAGGCTTTTTTTGTATAAGCACGGCCATGACCAGTGTCCAGACAGAAGAAACCTTCACTCAAAACGTGGTGAAGCGCGGAGCTGTCGGCGGGGACGTTTGGGAGCTGCAGGGAAGGCTGCAGCACCTGGGATTCTATAAGGGAAAGATTGACGGAAAATTTGGCTGGAGTACCTATTGGTCCGTCCGCAACTTCCAGTACCGTTTTGGGATGAAAGTGGACGGTGTCGTTGGACCGAAGACAAAGGTAAAGCTGTGGAAGGCTACTAAGAATTGGAAAGGAAAAGCTACTGCAAAGAAGTCTGCTGGAAAGGTCACCAAGCGGGGAGCTGTCGGCGGAGAGGTATGGGAAATTCAGGGAAGATTAAAGTTTTTGGGATTTTATAAAGGAAAAGTCGATGGGAAATATGGAACTACGACCCAGAATGCTGTACGTAAATTCCAGCGCCAATTTAGAATAAAGGCGGATGGGACTGTTGGTTCTCAAACACGGAGCAAGCTATGGGCAGCAACGAAAAATTGGAAGGGAGACTCGCGCAGCGGTGCAACGGCAAAGCGACCTGCAGCTCCTGCTCCAAAAGCGAAGTCTAAGCCAGCTCCTACTTATAAACCGCACGGCTATTCCAACAACGATCTAAAAATTATGGCTAATGCCGTATACGGGGAAGCCCGGGGAGAGCCCTATGTTGGGCAGGTGGCCGTGGCAGCCGTCATTTTAAACCGGGTAGAGAATGCCAAATTCCCTAACACGCCATCGGGGGTCATCTTTGAGCCGCGCGCTTTTACCGCTGTAGCCGATGGGCAAATCTGGCTAACACCGAACAAAAAGGCCAAAAAAGCAGTTCAAGATGCCCTGAACGGCTGGGATCCAACGGGAGGCGCTATCTATTACTTTAATCCAGATACGGCTACCTCGGGCTGGATATGGACTCGTCCACAAATTAAAAAAATCGGGAAGCACATATTTTGCTTTTAATGAAAAGGACAGCTTGCTCAGTGATCGAGCAAGCTGTCACTTCTTTGTTCCCGTTGCTTCTCCCCGACCTTCAGCTTCTCCAATACGAGTCTTACTCCACCAATTCGGAAGAGATAATGATAATCGACGAATCTTTTGACCAATGCGGCTTTGCTTCCGAAGACCTTTCGGCCAAAGATGATGCCAGCTGCTTCCTTCTTTCCGATTGAAACGATTGTACCCTTTATCTTGGGTTTAAACACTTGCATCTTTTTTCCGCGCAGGAGAGCCAAAAGGTTTTGGGCGCAATGGTACCCTTGCTGAACAGCTATTTGTGCTGTGGGCGGATAAGGGCTCCCCTTTTCACTAAATACGACCGCACTGTCTCCCAATACAAAGACATCTTCCCTTTCATATGGACGAAGAAAATCATCTACTTTCAGACGTCCGCGAACCGCTTCACTTTCAATTCTACCCGTTAAGAAATGGCCTCTCACACCAGCCGTCCAAACCACGGCAGGAGAATTAAATTCCTTTTTATCTTTGATCACAATTCCCCTCGGCGTGCAAGCTTGAACAGGTGTAGAGGTTTTTACATCGACCCCTTTTTTCTGCAGCACGGATTTGGCATATTCGGCTAACTCGGGGTCAAACCCGGGTAAAACGTAAGGCGAAGCTTCAAGATTCAAGATTTGAACCTTCTCGCGATCAATCCCATATTCCTGGCAAAGCTCATCCACACGATCGGCCAGCTCTCCTGCAAACTCCACCCCTGTAAAGCCTGAGCCGCATATTATGAATTGGAGTTCCTCCCGCTGCAACGATTGCAGCCTGCCTTTTCTAAACACCTGCTCAATCTGATCACGAATGGAAACGGCGCTTTGAATGCTTCGAATGCTGTACGTATATTCTTTCACCCCCGGTACTCCAAAAGTTTCTGTTTCACTGCCCAGTGCCATCACAAGATAATCATATGAGAGACTGCGATCTCCATTAATAAGGACCTTCTTCTTCTCAAAATCAATGGACTTTACTTCACTTTTGACCAATTTGACCTTACTCTGCTGCAAGATACTTTCTATATCCACCATGCATTTATCCATTGGGCTCGTTCCGGCCGCAAGTTCATGGAGCCAAGTGGTTACATGATGGTAGCTGTTCTTATTGACAAGTGTGACATCCGCTTCATGGAGCTTCATTTTCTTTTGCAGCGCAACTGCAGTCGATAAGCCTCCGTATCCAGCTCCCAAAATCACGATTTTCTTCTGCATATCTCCCATCCTTGCCATCAGGATTAAATACGCTATGGGCAAGAGCCCAGCTCCCTTTCCTTTCAGGATATGCAAAGGGTGTGGAGACGTTCCCATTCAACCGGACTTTTTCCCGTTAACTCCTATCGATCACCCGCCCCTTCTCTACAAACAAGATCCGATCCGCTAGCTTTTCTGCCTCTGTCCGATCGTGAGTGACAATGATGAAAGGAATTTTCCACCTCTCGTGGATTCTTAGCAGCTCTTCCTGACACTGAAGTCGTGTGTCATGATCTAGGGCAGATAATGGCTCATCCAACAGCAGGATCGAAGGCTCTGTTGCTAATGCCCTAGCCAGGGCTACCCTTTGCTTTTCACCTCCGGAAATGTGATGAGGGTATTTCTGCAGCAAGTGGTGAATGCCCAGCCCTTCAATAAGCGATTCGATCAACGGAAGCGGCTCTCTTCTCCTTTTCCGGTCGATGCCATAATAAATATTTCTCTCTACGCTCATATGAGGAAACAGCGCATAATCTTGAAACAGGTAACCGACCTTGCGTTGCTGGGTTCGAATGGAATTAGATGTTCCATTGTAAAAGGTCTTCCCGTCCAGCTTCACCCACCCCTCATCAGGATCCTGCAGGCCAGCAAGGCAATCCAGTACAGTGGTTTTTCCGGAACCGGAAGGGCCAAACAGAACAAGAATCTCATTTTCCATTTCATATTCTATATCTAAAGTGAAATGAGATAGTTTTTTCTTTAATCGAAACGAGAGCATAGCATCTCCACCTATTATTTATGTTCGTTATACGCATAGCGGCGAAGATTCCGCTTTGTCCACCAATTGAGCCACATAATCGTACTAAATCCTAGAGCCACAATAATCACGACCCAAAACGCAGCCTTCTCCATCTGTCCTGCTTCTACAGCAAAGTAGATGGCAATTGGCATCGTATCGGTCTTTCCCGGTATATTTCCTGCCAGCATCAGGGTAGCCCCGAATTCCCCTAAAGCCCGTGCAAAGGATAAAACGAGACCTGCAAGGAGTCCCGGCCAGGCCAGCGGAAAGGTAATCGTCCAAAACACCCGCCACTCCGATGCCCCCATCGTTCGAGCCGCTTTTTCAAATCTCTGATCGATGCTAGTAAAAGAAGCGGCTGCACTTTGGTACATTAAAGGAAAGGCCACAACGGTAGATGCAATGACCGCTCCCAGCCAAGAAAAAACCACTTGGATCCCAAAGGTATCATAGAGCCAGGCCCCAAGTGGACCGTTTTTTCCAAACAAGAGAAGCAAACCAAAGCCTACCACGGTTGGGGGGAGGACCAAAGGCAAGAGTATGAAGGATTCAACGATGCTTTTTCCGGTGAAATCGCGACGCGCTAGTAATCGAGCGAGCAAGACCCCCGAAAAAAACACGAGAACGGTTGATATACCTGCTATTTTTAATGAGAGATACAACGGTGTGTAATTCACTTCTGACTAGGCTCCTCTCACTCAAAGCCATACTTTTTTAAAGCTGCTTGACCTGCTTGTCCGAATAAAAAATCCATAAAGGCTTGTGCTTCTTTCTGATGGGCCGTTTGCTCGACTATGGCTGCCGGGTAAACGATCGGCTGATGCCAGTCTGACTGTGCCTCCGCCAATACTTTCACCTTGTTTGATATCGCTGCATCACTCGCATACACGACACCGAGGTCGGCATTGCCCGATTCTACATAAGTCAAGACTTGGCGAGCATCAGAACCCAAAACCAATTTCGCTTCCAAAGGCTTCCATAAGCCAATCTTCACAAAAGCCTCTTTTGTATACCTGCCGACGGGCACACTTTCCGGCTCTCCAATGGCCATGTGCTGAATTTGATCCACCGGTATGTCCTCAAATGAAGAAATAGTCAGAGAACTGTTTTGATTGGTAATCAGCACAAGCTTATTTGCAGCAAAATCCTTGCGTGATTCTTTGACTACTAGATTTTTTCCTTCAAGGGTATCCATATCTTTTTTGCTTGCGGAAAGAAAGATATCACTGGGCGCCCCTTGTTCGATTTGCTTTGCCAATTTGCCGGAGCTTCCGAAATGAAAGCTTACTTTAATATTCGGATTCTGTTCCTCAAATTTTGCTTTCAGCTCATTCATCGCATCCGTCAAGCTAGCCGCGCTGGCAACCATAAGTTCCACCTTGGGAGCTGGGGATTCGGAAGTTTCTTGTCCCGAACAGGATACCAAAAGGAACAATAAGCACAGTCCCAAAAGGATATAAGGAATCCTTCCCACTTTCATCCCTCCTTTTCCTTTCATTATAAACATTTAACTTCTATTATACTTTGAAGCTCTTAACAATTGAATAAACGGAAAGCGTTTGTTCAAGATTCTTGCAAGCCAAGTTTCCTTGACATTAATTCCCTCTAATGTTTTAATTCACGATAGGCAAGACTGTGTTTATCCATAAAGAATTAGGTCGGTGTGTTGATTTGGAATGGTCAAATAGACGAAGAAGATTAAGCTCTGTGCAAATTATCATTTTGTTTTATGCCTTTTCGGTAATCTCCGCTTCCCTACTGTTAAAGATCCCCCTTTTTCATAAGCCAGGGGTGGAACTTTCTCTTCTAGACGCTTTCTTTACGGCAATCAGTGCCATTAGCGTAACGGGGCTGACGGTTGTCAACACCGTGGAAACCTTTAATGTGGGGGGATATTTGGTTTTAATCGTCATTTTTCAGATCGGTGGCATCGGGGTCATGGCGCTGGGTACTTTTCTTTGGATTTTGCTAGGCCGTTCTATAGGCTTAGAGCAAAGACGATGGATTGCCATTGACCACAATCGTTCCACTCTATCCGGGTTGGTTGCCTTGATGCTCACTATTTTGAAGCTGGTTTTAATCATCGAAGCGATCGGCACTCTTATCTTAGGAACCTATTTCCATTATTACGGAATTTACTCTAGTTGGTTTTCTGCGTATTTTTACGGTTTTTTTGCCTCTGTAAGTGCTTTCACCAATGCTGGTTTTGATATCTTCGGCAACTCTCTTATAGGTTTTGCGGATGACTACTTTGTTCAGACGATTCATATGCTCCTCATCATATTAGGGGCTATCGGTTTTCCAGTCCTTATTGAGGTGAAGGAAAATCTGCTAAATTACCGTACCAATAAACGCATTCAGTTTTCCCTGTTTACCAAAATAACTACTCTAACATACTTCGGCCTTCTGGGCATTGGAGCTGGAGTTTTTTACTTTTTGGAAAGAAGTTCCTTTCTGGCGGACAAGAGCGGGCTGGATGCTTTTTTCTACTCCTTATTCAATTCGGTCACTAGCCGAAGCGGTGGATTAGCCACTCTCGATTTCAATTTGCTTAGTGAGCCAACCTTATTTTTCATCAGCTTACTTATGTTCATCGGGGCATCTCCAAGCAGCGTGGGAGGCGGAATTCGGACCACCACGTTTGTCGTGATTATGCTGACCATTGCCACCTATATGAGAGGCCGCTCTGAGATCAAGATCTTCCGTAGGGAACTGCATCCGGAGGATATTAACAAAGCCATTATCGTGTTTATTTTTGCTACTAATATCGTTATTGTCTCAATCTTCTTCATGATGGTCGCTGAAAAATTTTCTATGGTTCAAATTATTTTTGAAATCACTTCTGCATTTGGAACCTGCGGTGCTTCCATGGGAATCACCCCTAACTTGTCACCCTTTAGCAAAATACTCCTGATGATTCTGATGTTTATCGGTCGGGTGGGTATTATTCCTTTCTTGCTGCTGCTAAAGCGGGATGATAAGAAGACAGGCTACCATTATCCAAAGGAAAGAATTATTGTCGGTTAGAGGCTCCCTTCACGTGGGGGTTAAAAAAAGAGGATCCTCAGCTTTGTGAGAATCCTCTTTTTGTTCAACTTATATTCCTCCGCCATCATCATAGACGGATCTTTTCTCTTGGCGGATCGTTTGTGACAAGCTGATCAGTCCTACTGTGGCAATGACGGCGCTCAGCACGACAAACACATTATAAACATCGGTCTCGATAAATAGTTTGATTAAACTATAGGAAACAAGCAAGGAAGCCAAAGGAGATATCACCCAAACCTTAAAAATGCGTTTAATAATTCCCTTTTGCCATATTCCCATCCCGCTTTTCGAAGCTCCAATTCCAAGAATTCCGCAAGTGGTGACCTGGGTTAATGGAATCGGAAGACCGAATAAAGAGGCAATAATAACCAACCCTCCACCTGTAAAGGAAACCGCACTTCCTTCTAATAAGGAAAGCTTCGTTATCTTTTTACCGTTCGTTTCTAAAACACGTCCACCTAACAGCATTGCACCGATCGATACAAATAATCCCCCAACCCAAATGCCTGTCGTTGCGGACATCATCCCCGCACCAATAAGAGGTCCCACAGCATTGGCGACATTGTTCATTCCTGCAGAAAACCCCTCTAGGCATCCTCCCACAATCAAGAGTCTGGCTAGCCATTTTCTCCATGCTCCATTTCCTTTCAAACCCGTCCAGCGATTTTCCGCCCAGTGAATGATTTTGCCTAGGAAAAGCGTAATCAGAAAAGAAACAACCGGCACGATGACCCAAAAGGATACGATAACAGAGAGCTTTTGCAGAAATAACGATTGATAGGCCAAACCTACTCCCACAATCGAACCGACGGTTACCTCACTCGTGGATAAAGGAATCCCCATCATATTGGAAACAAACAAAGTCAGCGTAGCTCCACTTAGAATAATAACGACTATTTCCATACTGAGGATCGATGAGGGAATAATCCCGCTTCCGATCGTTTTCGCCACTTCTCCGCCTCCAAGCACAGCTCCAAGAAAGGCCGCAACCGCCACAAGAAACATAGCCCAGCGTCTGCTTTTTATGGCGCCAGCGCCATAAGGAGATCCCATGGAAGCAGCAGTACCACTCGCTCCAATATTCATAGCAAAAAATAAGGCGATCACGATAGCGATAACTGTCCAGTTCATTAAATAAGCCTCCTCTCTCCAAACCATATCTATAAAAAGATTATTTATTAATCCTGAGTAAAACCATATGAATTATCGTTTTTGTAATTATATATAAATATCCGCATATTAACAACAAAAATTTTTTAAACCCCTGCCCCCTACAGCGAACCAAAGAATAAGAAAGGTAGTTTCGCCAAATAATGAAGGGGAGGAGGGATGAACTATGCCAACAAGAAACAGGAAAGAACTTGCTCCCAAGCGCATTCGCGGGGAGGCCAACCTGGATGAAAGAATGGAAGAAATGATGGATGCGGCAGGAGTAGCCAAGGAAATCTCCAATCAAACGATGAATAGCGAAATGCGGGATAAAACATAAGAAAGCGCGCAAAAAATAAGCCACTAATCCAGGATCTAGTGGCTTTCTGTTTTCAGCCTGGGTACTAAGGAGCGAAGATAAAGGACAAATAACCCTAGTATGACTCCCATGCTTAGAATCGCGATCTGAACATCCCATCCTCGGGACAATAAATATTGCAATACTCCCACACCAGCCAGCATCAATATATTTTCGCAAAAGTTTTGAATAGCAATCGTTTTTCCGGAGCCGACAATCTGCTTACCTTCATCCTGCAGAATCGTATTCATAGGAATAATAAAGATGGCGCCAAACACACCAATTAGCAACAGCAGGGCTGCTGTTAGGTACACATGTATCGGAATGACCGCCAGCAAAATGATCAAGACCATCAGGATTCCGAATAGATAAGAACGATAATACTTGGAAACCGGAATGATTCGCGGAGCGAGCAAAGCACCGATGACAATGCCAACCCCCGTAACTCCGACCACCATCGATTGCTGAAACGGGTCTGTGACTTGCAAGTAATGGGCCAGCCACATCAAAAAGGCAATTCGCAGAACAGCAGAAGTCATCCAGAACGCACTCGTACCGATCAGTGAAAAACGAAGGGACGGCCGAGCCATCATTTGCTTTACATCTTGCAAGAACTCGCGCGCTGATTTCCTATAGCGAAGACTGGGATTCCCTTTATCACAAGAGACAAAAGGGGCTAGAGCCAAAGAAATTGCATATAGCGCGATACAAACTAGCATTCCTATCGACGGGGAGAATGAAGCAAGATAGCCTCCACCCAGCGTACCTAGCAAGATGGCTGCAATGGTCGATGATTCCAGCCGGGCATTGGCCTTCATCAGCATTTGGATTTCTTCTTTGCAGATCTCTACCAGCACTCCGTATTTCGCCGGCGAGTACACGACCGCTCCAATGCCAATAAAGGCGTAAGAGGCAGCGGGAGAAAAACCGGTAAACAACAATCCCACTCCGGCCATTTTCATTAGATTTCCTACGACGAGAACATGTGATTTTCGGTACTTGTCAGCAAAGGTCCCAACAAATGGGGCCAATAGGACGTAAGCAAGAAGAAATCCCGCCTGAACGATGACCATCTCGCCCTCCGGATCGGAAAATCCTTTGGAAGCTAGCAACCCAAGTATGACGAAAAAAATGGCATTGTCTGCAAAGGCACTTAGCATTTGTGCGATATTTAAGAAATTCAACGATCTTTTTGGAGAATGATCCATGATAGCTTCCCTTCTCTACTTGGCTTCAGCCAATTGTTTGAGTGTAATATAATCCACTTTCCCGCTTCCGAGCAAGGGTAGTTTGGCAACAACTTGGATTTTAAAAGGACAGACAAGAGGAGAATACCCTTGTTCTTGGATCCACAACCGGATCTTTTCTATGCGATCTTCCGGCTGTTCAGTATACAGCAGTATACGTTCGCCTTTTCGAGCATCAGCTGCCGATACGGCCGCCACATTCGGATGCCCAAAGCAACGGCTGGCGATTTCTTCGACCAACTGAAGGGAAACCATCTCCCCTCCCACCTTCGCAAATCTTTTCAACCTGGCTTGAACTTGGATATACCCTTCTTCATCCATCGTCACGACGTCACCCGTGTCATACCAAGGTTCAGCCGGTACAAAGCCTTTTCCGTGAATCAAATACCCCTGCATGACATTCGGCCCCTGTACAAACAACCGTCCTCCCTGCTCGATGCCTTCTACAGGTTCTATCCGAGCACGAACTCCGGGAACCAACCGACCGACTGTCCCCTTCTTATAGCCCAATGGAGAATTAAGGGAAAGGATCGGCGAGGTTTCGGTTGCCCCATACCCCTCAAAAATCCGCAATCCGAACTTCTCCATCCATAGCTGCCGAACTTCATCCTTCAGCTTCTCTGCCCCGGCAAACACATATCGCAAGGAGTAAAAGTCAAACGGATGAGCAAACCTTCCATATCCCGCGAGAAAAGTAGATGTGCCGAAAAGGATGGTAGCATTTTGTTCATAGCACAACTCTGGAATTGCCTTGTAATGAAGCGGACTTGGATACAGGTAAGTCGGCAATCCGGAGAGGATGGGAAGCATCGTTCCCGCCGTCAATCCAAAGCTATGAAACATAGGCAATGCATTAAAGATTTTATCCTTGGAAGTGACATCAATGGAACACAGCACCTGCTGCACATTCGCATAAATATGGTCATGGTTTAACACAACACCCTTAGGCTTGGATTCACTCCCCGATGTAAAAAGGACAAGCTCCCGATTTTCGGTTTGGACAGTCCTCTTATAGGAAAATAAACCTCTGGCTTTATCCCATCCGCTGACCTTCTCTTTGATCTCTTCTAAATATAGGACTTCCAAGCCATGAGCTGTTAGCTCGTCGATTAACTCCTGCAGCTTTCCTTTCTCGATAAACACCTTGGAAGTGAGTACGGTCTGAATTCCAGCTGTTTCACAGCAATCAAGAATGGTCTGGGCTCCTTGGGAAAAGTTGAGAATCGCAGGACGAATACCGACACGAAATAATCCTAGCAATGTGACCACATGCCCAACCGAGCTAGGAAGGAGCACACCTGCCGAGGTTTGGCCCTTCAGCTGTTTTTGCAGGGTCATGCTTAATACCGTACTTGCAAGGATGAGCTTTTGATAGTTCAGACTTTGCATCAGATCTCCGACAATCACTCTCTTAAAGCCATGCAGCCTAGCGGACACCAGTACCTCATTGAACAGGTTGACTTGTTGTTTTAGGCGACTCTCAAACACCGCGCCCCGCAATACCTGATAAACCGTTTCCGACGCCTTCTTTTTTTGGATTCTCATCGATTCATTTTCTTTACGCTCTAAGGAAAAAGGAGAACCGACGGTAATAGAGACCTGCGGGAACCAAACAGTTTTGTTTTTATCCCCAAGATAGGACATTTTGGAACGTTCTAACCCCTGAAGGACGACCGGATAAACCTGTGCTTGCGTTCTAAGAGCCACATAGCCAATCCCAATATAGATTTTCATGATGCTGCTCCCGCTCGTCGTATTTATCCTCCCCTCGGGAAAGAGAACCAAAGGCGTTCCCTCCTTGACGCTTTTCACCATCTTTCGGATTGAATAGGGATTCATCGGATCGACCGTAATGTGCGAACGAAATTTCATCACAAAGGCAAAGCGCCGAGCAATACCCGTATTCGCAACGAATGTCACTTGCGGCGGGAGAAACAGGCCTAGAAAAACGGCATCGAGCAACGAAACATGATTAGGCATTAAAATAAGCGGTTGAGAGAAATCAATTTTCTCTATCCCACGGATTTTTACACGGAATATTAGACGAATGAAAAACTTGATTATGGCAAATATCCATTCCATCGTATTTGAACCACCTTTCCATTGATTGGTTACTCTCATTGTACTTCGGTTTGCATTTTTAGCTAAGTACCAACTTAATTAGGTACCAGGCATCGGTATATTATATGACATCAAAGTTCCGAGAATTATTATCAATCTCAAGTAACTTATCTTTGATATATTACTTGACAAAAGTTAGTTAATACCATAAAGTATTATTATACAAAAATAAAGGAGGAAACGAACAATGGCACAATGCGGTTGCGGTAACACGAAAAACCCTCAAGGAAATTGTGACGGGTCTCATCTTAACATCAAGAAAGAAGAAAAATAGGCTACTCTTTAACAATGTAAAAAGAAAAGAAGAGGGTCCTTTTAGGACACCCTCTTCTTTGTGTATTAAAATATATGAAGATGCTCTAGCAAAATTTTTGCACCAATTAAAGTCAAGACAATGCCTCCGCCCCTTTCGGCCTTTCCCCTGAAAAATTCTCCGCCCTTCTTGTGGGTCTACAGCAACCTTTTTGTTCTAGGGCAACAAATGACTAAACAGAAAAAATGCCCGACATCATTCGTCAGGCATTTTCCTATTAGTAAACCTTAATTTCATTATAAAGGGTATCTCTTTCCACAGGAATTCGATCTGCCCCCTTCACTAGCCAGATCAACTCATCCCTTGTCAGTCCAGCTGGAGATAAGGCACCAGCAGAGTGACTGATTCTTTCCTGAAGGATGGTCCCGTGCACATCCGAAGCCCCGAACGTTAATGCCAACTGAGTCAACTGCGTTCCAATGGTGATAAAGTAAGCCTTGATATGCGGGAAGTTATCCAGCATAAGACGGCTGATCGCCATCGTTTTTAAGTCTTCGAAAGCGGCCGTGCGGCGCTTAATGCCCGCATTTTTGTTGATAGGCTGTACCGCAAGTGGAATAAAGACTTGGAACCCGTTGGTTTCATCCTGCAATTCTCTGAGATGAAGCATATGATGAATGCGGTCTTCCCTTGTCTCGATCGATCCATAAAGCATCGTTGCAGGCGTCTTTAAGCCTAATTGATGGGCCAATTTATGAATTTCAAGCCATTGTGCGGATGAGGCTTTTTCCACCTTCATTTTTTCACGGTAGGAATCGGATAGAATTTCAGCTCCTCCACCCGTGAGCGAACTCAACCCAACGTCGATTAAGGACTGAAGTACTTCCTTGTAACTCAATCCGCTAATGCGAGAGAAGAACTCAATTTCCGCCGCGGTATAAGCCTTTAGAGCCACATCCGGAAACCTCGTTTTCAAAGCCTTCAACGAATCTACATAATACTGGAACGGTACGTGAGGATTATGCCCCCCAACAATATGAAATTCGCGAATTTCCGGATGATAGGTCTTCTCCACATGAGCAATCATTTCTTCGCCGCTTAGTGTATAAGCCCCTTCCTCACCCTCATCCTTCCGGAAGTTACAGAACGCGCAGTGGGATTCGCAAACGTTAGTAAAATAAAGGCTCATCGTTTCAATAAAGTAAACCTTTTTGCCGTTTCTGCGAAGATTCACTGCGTTCGCTAATTGACCAATCGTCAACAGATCTTCTGACTCATATAAAAATTTCCCGTCCTCAAGGGAAAGACGCTGCCCGGCTTCTACCTTTTCCCTGATTTCATTCATTCTTTTATTATCAGATAAAACTATATTCACTTCCTAAACCCCTTTCCAATGGATAATCCACCACTTGTCTACCCCATAAGTATAACGCAGTCCAAACAAAAAAACATTGAGCAATATGCTTTATACTATATACAAAGAAAAGCAATCAAACCAAAGGCTTGACTGCTTGAAAATCTTCAACCTAGGGACTAGTGTATAAGGTCCCTATATTATTGTAATCTTGTAGGAGGAGGATTGCTATGGGACTTATTGACATCCTCGGTAAATAAATTATTGTTTTCTGTATCGCTTGAAGTCAAGACAGGTACCTTATGAATTTTATTAAACCTAATTGGGCGTACGTCATTGAACGGGCATCTGCCTTTTTGATCCAAGAAGAGCAATTTTTCTTCTCTACTCAAGGGCTGATCCATAAAATGACCAATCCCCACTCAGCACGCATGGTATCAATACACGTCTACTCCCCTCCACTTCAAAATATGAGTGTCTTTCAAGAACAACCTGATCAAATGTAGGGTGGATCATTCCCTTTCTTGATTAGGACATACAGGAACAAAAAACCTCCACTTTCCTAGCAGATGCTTGTGTCTACTAGAAAATTGGAGGCCTCCAATGGTCCGGTCAGCATTCGTTTACACGCTAATGGACTGCACTTTCACTAATGCTCTTTTTTCTACACTCTCATCTAGCCTTTCTTTATCCAGGAAGATCTGAAGGTTATTCAATCCCACATACACTTCACTCCCTACGGCCAGATGAAGGGCTTTAAACTGATCCTTGGTTAACTCAGCCTCAAACAGGTCATCCGTGTCCGTTGCCCGCAAATCGATTCGTACAGTAGGACCGACAGCATTAAGATGGCGAATAATCGCAGGGATCGGGGTTTTTTGGCTGTAGGACAAGCTCACATCAATATCATGCGGGCGAATGTAACCGACAGCCTGCACCTTCTCCTCCGGAAGACTTGCAGGGATATCCACTTTCGTTGCGGCTATTTTCCACTCTCCCTGCTCTTTTCTTCCATGGAAGAGATTCACGGGCCCAAGAAAACTATAAACAAACGCATTTGCAGGAGAATGGTAGACTTCTTCCGGCGTTCCAATCTGTTCAATTTGTCCTTGGCTCATGACGACGACCCTATCTGCCATTTCTAAGGCTTCTTCCTGATCATGCGTTACGAAAACAGTGGTGATATTCAATTTCTCATGCAGCTTTCTTAACCAGCGTCGCAGTTCTTGCCGAACCTTAGCATCGAGAGCGCCAAACGGCTCATCCAGCAATAAGACTTCAGGCTCGACCGCAAGCGCCCTAGCCAGCGCTACTCTTTGCCGCTGTCCGCCAGAAAGCTGGGAAGGGAAACGGCTTGCGTATCCATCCAGCTGGACCAATTTCAATAGATCATGGACGCGGTCATGAATCTCTTTTTTCGACGGCCGCTCCCTGCGAGGGCGAACTTGAAGCCCAAAAGCAATGTTATCAAAAATATTCATATGTCGGAAAAGGGCATAATGCTGAAAAACAAATCCCACTTTCCTCTCCCGAACCGACTTGCTTGTCGTATCATCGCCTTTGAACAGAATTTGGCCTTGATCGGTCCCCTCCAATCCGGCAATAAGACGGAGCAAAGTGGTCTTGCCCGAGCCGGACGGTCCCAGTAAGGCAACCAGCTCTCCTGTCGGGATATCCAGACTGACTTCCTTCAGCGCTTGAAAAGAACCGAATTGCTTCGTCACGTTACGCACTTCTATGCTCATACGTTCATCTCCCCTAATCCTTACAGATTCTCCTGTTGCTGTTTCTCCGCTTTCCATTCCACCATACTCTTGGCCACTAGCGTCACAATGGCTAAAATGGCCAGCAGCGAAGCGACGGCAAAAGCCGCAGCGAAGGACTAGGGGCTTGCCCTTCCCTATTTCAGACATCTTGCCCGTGTGCTTGTAACTTGTGCATTTCTTTGTTTTATTGGCAACAGATTTTTAGTCTACCTATCCATAATGTTGATGGAAACGGCGATACCTGAGTCCTAACAAAAAAGAATGGGACATTCCCCATCCTTTCACCACTTAATCAACCTCAATTAATTCTTCTGTCGGTACCTTTTCTTGCTTTATAATTTCTATTTTGCGAATGCGATGCTTATCCTTCTTTCTTATGATAAAAATCAAGTCACCGTAGGACCACTCCGCCCCCTCTTTCAGGGTAGGATTTTGGGTATACAGCCAGCCTCCAACGGTATCGAGATCATCTTCGTCGATATTAATATGCAGCAAATCATTGATTTCGGAAATAAGAACTTTTCCATCCACCATCACATGATTAGCTTTTATAATTTCAATTTCTGCCTTTTCGTCAGCATCAAACTCATCCCGGATTTCGCCGACAATCTCTTCGAGTATATCCTCGATGGTGACCATACCCGAAGTTCCGCCATATTCATCGACAAGAATGGCAATATGGGAACGCTGCTTTTGCATTTCTTTCAATAAATTCTTGACCGGTATAGCTTCAGATACCGTCAGCACAGGGCGTATGAGAGGACCAATTTCTAAACTATTGTTATCTGCATATTTCAAGAAAAATTCTTTTGTATTAATCATCCCTATAATCTGGTCCTTATTTTCCAAAGCGACCGGAAAGCGGGTATATTGTTCTTCCTTGATTACTTTTAAATTTTTTTCTAATGGATATTCTTTATATAAACAGATCATATCAGTGCGAGGAACCATAATTTCGCGAGCAAGAAGGTCGTCAAAGTTAAAGATATTGCTCACATATCCATACTCAGCCTGATTGATCTTCCCGCTTTCGTAGCTCTCAGTCAGGATAATCCGAAGCTCTTCTTCGGAATGGGCTTCCTCATGCTCCTTGGCCGGCTTTAAGCCAAACATACGTATAATCGAACCAGCAGAGCCGTTAAGCACCCAAATGAACGGATACATGATTCTATAGAAAAAAATAATGGGACGAGCCACTAGAAAACTAATCTCTTCTGCTTTTTGAATGGCTAGCGTTTTAGGCGCTAATTCCCCGACTACCACATGCAAAAAGGTAATGGCAGCGAAAGCAATGGCAAAGGAAATGATGGTTACAAAGGGCTCCGGCAAAAAGGAATGAAGCAATGGATGCAGCATCCGCTCTACGGTAGGTTCACCCAGCCATCCAAGACCAAGAGCCGTAAGGGTGATACCCAGCTGACAGGCTGATAAATACCCATCTAGGTTACTTGTTACCCTTTGTACAGCAAAAGCGTTTTTGCGCCCTTCCATGACCAGCTGATCAACGCGGCTTCCGCGCAGTCTGATGATAGCAAACTCCGTTGCCACAAAGAACGCAGTCGCAGCAATCAACAAGACGATCAGCATAAGATTTACGGTTAACAATTTTCTATCCCCTTCATATTTTAAGTTCTTACGATCTTATTTTACGATCTTATTGGTACAAAATCAAACCCCGCCAGAACGGCAATAAAGACAAATCAGTTCGGTTTAGACGGTTAGAACCAATTAGTTCGTCATAGCTACTGTTAAAATCATCTTTTGACTTTTATTAAGATAAATCATAATATAGGTTCATAAGAACCTATATTTTTGGGGGAAGCTTATGGAAATGCTGCAACTCACTCGAAAAGCAATGTCCGAATTACTTTTGTCCTTAAAAGGAGCCACTAACGAAACACCCTTAGCCATATTGCAAAAGGCATGGTCTGCCACTCATCAGCAGGATATCCAAAAAGGGAAAACCTTTGCTGCCTTCATTTCCACCTCATTGCCGCCTATCCTTGAGAAGCTGATCAAGCTCGATAAAAAGGATGTAGGTCTTTCTTTAAACGAAATCGTGGCCTTGGGAAATCAAATTGAATACACCCATTTTTCTTCAGGAGCTGTTCAGAATTGGGTGAAAAGAGATATTAAGGACTGGATCGGCACTCCTCAAGTAGGTAAAAAGTATGCCATTGATCAAGCGGCTCTGTTATTTATGGTAGAGGATTTAAAAGCCACCCTCGATTTTGATTCTATTCGAAAGTTGTTTGCTCTTATTTTTAACAATCCTAATGATTATCATGATGATTTAATAAATCCCATCGATTTATATGCTGCCTACTCCTCGATCTTTGAAGACCTTGATAAGAATAATGATCAGGTATTGGATATTAAGCAGGATCAATCGATGGACACTTTCATCCAAAAGTATGCCAAGGCATATGCAGAGCAAATGAACGGCCTTTCTAATGAACAGAAAGAAGCCATCAGCAACACCATCGTGATTGCTACCCTTTCGGTACAAACCGCTTATTTTCAAAACCTTTCCAAGCGTTATCTGAATGCGACCTTGTTTTTGAGGCATCTGGATGAGAATAATGTATAAAAAAGCTCGGCAGCTGCCGAGCTTTTTACTGGATGGGAAAGTTTATGTTTAATATAGATCTTTATACTTTTGCTTTTTGCAGGCGCAAGGCATTCAGAACAACCGATACCGAACTTAAGGCCATGGCCGCTCCGGCTACCCAAGGGGCCAATAATCCTATGGCTGCAATGGGAATGCCAAGGGAGTTATAGGCTAGCGCCCAGAATAGATTTTGCTTAATGTTGCTCATGGTTTTTTTACTCATCGAAATCGCATCCGGAATACTGTTTAGATCTCCACGCATAAGGGTAATGTCAGCAGCTTCCATCGCTACATCCGTACCAGTACCCATAGCAATTCCGATATCTGCTGTAGCCAAAGCTGGTGCATCATTGATTCCGTCCCCTACCATGGCTACTTTTCTTCCTTCGGCTTGCAATTGTTTCACCACATCCGCTTTTCCTTCAGGAAGAACCTCTGCTCTTACGTGCTCAATCCCTACTTCACGGGCGATGGCTTGTGCCGTCCGTTCATTGTCTCCTGTTACCATGAAGACCTGGATCCCCATCTTTTTCAGTCTTGCTACCGCTTCTTTGGAGGTTTCTTTAATCGTATCTGCTACCGCAACCAGTCCCGCATATTGCCCATTGATTGCGACCAGCATCGCCGTCTTTCCTGCGGTCTCTAGCTCATTCATCTGAGAAAAAGCCTGTGCAACAGAAATGTTGTATTGATTCATCAGTTTGCGTGTTCCAATCAGCAATTCCTGCTGTTCCACAATCGCACGAATCCCAAATCCGGGAATAGCCTCGAACTGTTCGACATCAGCCAGCTTCACGCCTTTAGCTTTAATGCCTTCCACAATCGCTTCAGCTAAAGGGTGTTCCGAGTTTTTCTCCGCACTCCCTATAAGACGCAGGAACGATTCTTGCTCCATATTCTCTACGATTACATCGGTCAATTCGGGCTTTCCTTTCGTAACCGTTCCAGTTTTATCTAAGATAATCGTATCGATTTGCTGTGTACCCTCTAAATGCTCTCCGCCTTTAAATAGGACACCTAGCTCAGCCGCCCGGCCGGATCCAGCCATGATGGAAGTCGGGGTTGCCAGACCAAGCGCACACGGACAAGCAATGACAAGAACCGCAATTAACTTTTCCAGGGCATTGGCGAAATCTCCTGGTGTTACCCAAAGGTACCAAATGAAGAAAACGGCTATGGCAATAGCTACGACTATCGGAACAAAAATCCCCGAAATCTTATCCGCTACCCGTTGGATCGGAGCTTTCGACCCTTGTGCTTCCTCGACCACCTTAATAATTTGAGCAAGGGCGGTTTCTTTTCCCACTTTCGTAGCCTTGATTTTTAAGACTCCATTTTTATTAATAGTAGCCCCGAACACGCTGTCGCCCAACTGCTTATCAACAGGGATGCTTTCACCCGTCAACATCGATTCATCCACAGTCGAACGCCCTTCGATTACTTCCCCATCTACCGGGACCTTTTCGCCTGGCTTAACAACCACAATATCTCCCAGCGTCACTTCTTCCACAGGAATTACAGTTTCTTGGTTGTTTCTAATTACGATGGCCGTTTTCGCTTGTAATCCCATCAGCGTCTTGATTGCCTCGGAGGTACGCCCTTTAGCTAAAGACTCAAATAATTTGCCTAATATAATTAGCGTGATGAGAATAGCACTGGTTTCATAATACAATCCTACCCCATGGCCATGTGGGTTTCCTATGGTTTCGATGGTAAGATACAAGCTATAAAAGTAAGCCGCGGAAGTTCCTAAAGCAACTAGCACATCCATGTTCGCACTGCCATTCCGCAGCGCTTTATAAGCCCCTTTGTAAAACTGTGCCCCGATGATAAATTGGACGGGTGTAGCAAGAGCTAATTGAAGCCAAGGGTTCATCAATACATCAGGTACCCAGATAAACGATGTCCATGAAAAGTGAGCGACCATCGTCCACAACAGAGGAAGCGATAGTAGGGCAGAGATGATGAACTTGCGTTTTTGTTTAGCGATTTCCTTTTCCCGATGGTCCCCTTCGCTCTTTCCTTCTTCTTTTAATTGAGCCCCATAGCCGATTTTTACTACCTTTTGGATCAAGTCCTGGACGCTTACCTCAGCCGGAGAATATTCCACATACGCAGTTTCAAGCGTAAGATTTACTGTGGCTTTGCTCACGCCTTTGACCTTATTCAGCCCTTTTTCAATTCGGTTCGCACAAGCTGCACAGGTCATACCCGTTATACTCAGCTCGACAGTCTCCTTTACTGTTCCATATCCAAGCTGCTCAATCTTCTTCTCTAAATCAGAAAGATTCACTTTCTCCGGATCAAATTCCACGGATGCCCGTTCCAAGGCAAAATTGACATTGGCTTGCGTTACGCCATCCAACTTGCTCAACCCTTTTTCAATCCGTAAGGCACACGCTGCACAAGTCATGCCCGTCACTTGCAGAGTGGTTTCATTCGTTTTCACGGTTGTCATCTCCTTATTGATTTTTCCAGCTTTATCTTATGTATTAATAGTATACCCCAGTACCCTATATTGTCAATGGGTTTTTTACAATTTTTTTTTTTGGTTTTATAGAAATATTGTTTCGCAATAAGATGGAGGATATGAAAATACCCCATCAATGATGGGGCAAGTGTATTTATACTACATCGTATCCTTGATCTTCAATGGCTTCCTTGATCTGATCCAGTGAAAGTTTCGTTTCATCATAAGAAAGCGAGACGGACTTCCCCGCTAAATCAACCTTTGCAGCCGCTCCTAATTCCTTCAGTGCCCCTTCGATGGCATTAACGCAATGTCCGCAAGACATTCCTTCTACTTGCAATGTAATTTCTTTCATTTATAATCACTCCTTATTTTGAATGGGTTTAATCTTTTAATTGTATGTTACCATACTACTGTACCCTATAAAAAGGGCGAAAGATGTTCATTTTGTGTCTCTTACGACCATACTTACTTAATAAGCATTCCCCCTCTCATAGATGTTGAATCCTTACTTCTTTTGTATAAAAATCATCAAGATCATGATACTAATCATGGAAAGCGTCGCACTAAGCAAGAAAAGAATATTGAAACCTGTCGTAAATGTAGCCAGTAAATAGCCGGCAACGGTTGGTCCTATTGTGCTTCCCAAAGAACGGAATAAACTAAGATAACCTACGGCTGCTCCTGTCTCTTTGTGTTCTACTGCTTGAAGAATCAAGATATTAAGGGGAGCACCGATAACGATTCCCATACCGAATCCGAGAATGATCGTTGTTACTAAAAAAGCCGGAATGGAATTCACTAACGAAACGAAGGATAAGGCCCCCATTTTGTCTACAAGGTATCCTCCTGCTAGAGAAGCTGCCATCGATGATACCATGGTCTAAAGCCCCCATAAAGATACCAGCCAAAAATGTAAGAGTCGTCATCCCTCTTGATAAACCTGCGGGCTGTGAATTAGATAAAGCAACCTGAGAATTCACTTGTCTGCCTCCTTTATGATCCGTTCCATATTGTGTGTTTCTTTATGTTATTAGTATACAATACCCCCCTATACTATGTAAAGGGGTTGAATGGAAAATTTTGAGGCACAGCGGGATAGGATTTAGTACGGTTCGGGAGTTTGAGGGGTTTGGGACCAAATGTGGCTCGTTATTTAGAATAGCTTCCGCTTCGGGAGTTTCCTCCTCCGTTTCGTGATCAAAATCAGCCTGTTTGGGAGTATTTTTAAAATCTTGTGAGTTTGATCGAGTTTACGAGCAATACAAGTCGGTTATCTGGATTGGCTACATCTTTGATAGTTTTCCAAACAAAAAAAGCCCCTATTGAGGAGCTTTAACTGACGTTTGCAATTTTTATACCCCTTTATACCCCACACCCCAAACCGTTTTAATCACAGCTTCCACGTCTACTCCATGCTTGCGCAGCTTCTCCCGTAAATTTTTCACGTGGGAATCCACGGTACGGGTATCACCCACATAATCAGCTCCCCAGATCATTTCCAGCAATTGGTCCCGGCTATATACTCTTCCTGCATTGTTCATAAAGGTGTAAAGCAGCTCAAATTCCTTCGGTGTCAGTTCAACTACTTGCCCTTGGTATGTAACCGTATGGGTATCGGAATTTACGGTGATGCCATGTTGGTGGGTGCTTGATCGGGGTGCCGATTTGCCTGCCCTTCGCAACAGGGCTTCGATTCTGGCCAAAAGCTCCGCTTCCTCAAACGGCTTTGTGAGATAATCATCAGCTCCCATTTTTAGCCCTTTTACTTTTTCCATTGTCTGATCGCGAGCAGTCAGCATGATAATGGGGAGGTTGCTAAAGGTCCTGACTCGTTGACAGACCTCCCAGCCATCCATGCCAGGCATCATAATATCTAAAATCACCAGGTCATAGTCACCGGTTTTTAATAAGATGAGGGCTTCCTCACCATCTGCCGCCGTTTGCACCTCATACTGCCCTTTCTTTAGGTATAGTTCCAGCAGCCGACGCATGGGGGCTTCATCATCTACCACGAGTAACCGTAATGGTTTTCTCAATTTACTTCCCCCTTCTTCCCTTCATTCTCTTTCCTCATTGCCAGCGGAAGCCGTACATAGAAAGTGGTCCCTTGTCCTTCCGTACTTTCTACTCCGATCTCTCCTTGATGCACTTCCACAATTTTTTTGCAAATAGCTAGTCCGAGACCCGCTCCTCCGGTTTCTTTGGACCGTGATTTTTCTACTCGATACAATCGCTCCATGATGAAAGGCAGTTCCTCTTTAGGAATTCCCGGTCCTGAATCACGAAAATAAACGATTATGTGAGAGGGTTGCTCCTCAAAACTCACCTCTAAGAATCCATTGGGTGGAGTGTATCTTCTTGCATTCTCCAATATATTGATAAATAATTGTTCCAACCGCTGCGGGTCCCCATCGATAAAAGGCTGGGCTTTCGGTGGCTTATACTCCATAACAATCCCTTTGGCGTCCATCGAGGATTCCACCAATGTTAAGACATTCGTGACTACTTCTTCCAGAGAAAGATATTCCTTTCGAAAAGAAAAATCGCCTTGCTCCATTCGGGCCAGATCGAATAAGTCTTGAACTAAACGCTGGAGCCTTGTACTTTGATCATGAATGATACTGACATATTCTTTTTGCTCATCACCCGAAAGGCGCTTGATAAGAAGAATTTCCGAGTAGCCCTTAAGATAGGTAAGCGGTGTTCTTAGCTCATGACTAATATCAGCTAGAAACTCATTTCTCTGCTTCTGATAAAACTGAATCTCTTTTGACATATGATTGATAGAATCGGCTAACTGGGCTACCTCGTCTTCTCCTGTAACGAGAAGACGGGATTGATATTTCCCCTTTGCAATCTCTCCGGTCACTTTTTTCATATTGAGGAGAGGCCGAACCACCATCCGTGAAAGAACAAAAAGGATACCTGCAACAATCAGGACGGTGATCAATCCAATCCCTATTAACATGCCTTGAAGAACCCCAACGGCTTGTCGAATAGGTGTAGTAGAAGTAAATAAGACAACGGTTCCCTTCTCTATTCCCTCACCTAATATAGCGGACCGACCTACCAAAAAAGGCTTAGTCCGCCAGTCCTGTTCCAGAGCATATTCTTCTTGCTGTTTCCCTTCAGTCGCCTTCCGCAAATACTCATGATGAGGAGCTGTGACGGTATCTGAACTTCCGAGCACTTTTCCCACACGATCAAGGATGACGACCATAAACGGAGATCCGCTTTCCATCTGAATAACATGCTTAATGGTTACGTCATTAAAATGGTCGCTTAGGACAACTGCATGACTATGTGCCCGCTGCAAAAGTTCTTCTGTCGTGTGAGAGAGATAAAAGGATAAAAAGAGAGAGTAAAGGATATTTCCCAAGGCTAGCATAACCAACAAGAAAACGGATAAGAGCAATAGCCCTAGCTTTAGAGCCACATGCGTACGTATTACATGCAATAGCTTTCTCATGACGACAGGAATTTCTCCTTTATCCATTGTTTAAACGATTGAGCCTGTGGTCAAACTCCTCATCACTTATTTCCCCTCTCGCATAGCGCTCACGAAGAATACGCAGAGCTTCGTCTTCCCGAGTTTTTGGAGATTTTTCTGCCTTGATCCAGCGAATGACTAAATAAATGCCAAACAGCAGCAATCCCCACTGTAACAGCATCCATAGGAACATTGGCATTCCGGCAAAACCAATATGCATCATTATGGCTAAACCTCCTCTGATTATAAGGCCCGATTCTTCTATCTCTTTACTTTTATACTAACAGATAAATGTGGAGAAACTATGTGGGAATGACCAAGGATTCGAATAGGAAAATATAACCAAAATCTTCAAATTATAAATCCCTCCATATTTTCTCCACAAATTTGTTTTATGATCTCTTATATCTTCAGTCTGCACAATTAAAAACAAATTCTACTTCAAAGAAAGGGTGAATATAAAAAATGAAATCTTTTTTCAAGCTATTATCTATCGGCGCTCTGTCCGCTGCCTTAGTGGCATGCACCAACTCGGAAACAACACCGGCAGAGCCTCAACCCAATCAGGCGGCAGCACCAGCTCCAGCATCGGATGTTAATGTGGTAACGAAGAATACGTCCAGGGTGCTTGGGTCCAATGCAGAAGAAATCTCCATTTCTACTTCTAAAATGATCTGGCCAGCGACTCCTGCAGGAACTACACCTAATGTGGTATTAGTTGCTCCCGATAATAATTGGCAAGTTCAATTAGTTACTGTCGATCTGATCCACCATCCAAGTGATGGTCCGCTTCTTGTGTCCAACCCATCTTCCATATCCGATGCAGTGATGACGGAGTTAAAACGTTTGAATCCAAAGGGAGCCCAAGATGGAACCCAAGTAATTGCCGTTGGAATGGATGAAGCTGCAATCAAACAGCTTGGGGATGCGAACTTCAAGGTTAAAGAAATTAAAGGGGATAATCCAGCTCAAATTGCTGGTGCCATCGATGATTACTATGCTTCTGTATGCGGGGAACTTCCCCAATCTGTCATTGTTTCTACTTCCGAACAGCTGGAATATGCTGCTCCTGCTGGAAACTGGATTGCTCATATGCCTGAGCCGCTCTTGTATGTAACCAAGGATGATATTCCTGAGGAAACCGATCAAGCGTTGAACAAGCGAAATGGCCAAGCGGATATTTACCTTCTCGGGCCCGAATCGGCTGTGAGCAAACAAGTGGAAGAAGATTTGAAAAAATATGGCCAAGTTACTCGGATTGCAGGAGATGACCCGTATACAAATGCCATCGCTTTTGCCAAGTATAAGGACCCCAACACAGGATTTGGGTGGGGCATCACGCAGCCTGGACATGGCCTCATGCTCGTGAACAAAGATCAAGTCAACCAGGCTATCCCGGCCGTCGCTTTCTCCCATAGAGGAAAGCATGCCCCGATGCTTCTTTCGGATATGGACACGGCGCCAGATACGCTCCTGGCTTACTTGAAGGAATTAAAACCACTATTCACGAAGGACCCAACCGAGGGGCCCTATAATCATCTTTTCATTGTCGGAGGCAGCGAGTCCATTTCTAACGATCAGCAAGGAAACCTAGATCACCTTATCGAAATTGAATCAGCCAGCGGCGGAGGACACGGAGCACATGGTGGCGAACCAATGCCAGCACCGGCTCCGGCGGATGAACCTGCTCCCATGGATCATGGGAAAATGGGGCATAGCAACCATTAAAAAAGCACCTTCGGGTGCTCTTTTTGTTTAACCGCCGTTTGCTACACGTTTTGTAAAGGTTTCTCTCCAGCTTAAGGATAGCTCTTCGACTTCTAGGATCCTTTTCATCCCTTCGATATTCGCTTTTTCATGATGCATCATTCGGTTTGCGTAGGCTACTGTCACATTTTTGGGGTGTCTCTCTACTAATTTCATAGACTTTTCCCCACTCACCCATCCTTCTCTTAACACGCGAAAATAAAAACCAGTATACCCTGAATCCTGAACCCACTTCGGAAGATAAATCTCATTATGTTTTTTAGCCAGTTTGTGGCAAGGCTGACGGGGCTGAGTGACTTGAACAAGCGCCTCTCCTAATTCATAAACATCCCCAATGCATACCACCTCTTCGGTAAGGCCATCTACAGTCAAATTTTCTCCAAAAGCCCCATAGGAAAGCGTGCGCTTCAATTCCTTGGCCCAATAGGAATAATGAACATAGGGATAGACGCATATCGCCTTATCTTCTCCGCCATGATGGACAAGATCGGCTTGGCCATCTCCTTCAAGGCCTGTTTTAAACAGAAAAATGGGCTTGGCTATTGGTTGCTTATCAATCCCTGTTGATATGACCTCCCCTTGGTAAGTCATATTTTTAGGCATTCCAACGTTGATGGATACCAATTCATAGATCTGATTCTTCATCGTTTCCCCTCCAGGCATGGATTAGATTACGATTATTGTACCAAAATTATCCTCCCAATAGGTTACTGTACTTCCTATCCTGCTTGAATTGCATAATAAAAAAGCCCACTCGTGTAGAATGGGCTTATCCATTATAGTACGGAGGAAGTTTCAACCAGCCTTTCTCTTCCATTAACTTTCTGAACGTTAAGGAAAACGACACTTTTGTAATGATATATTTACCGAACATCATCCCCACGTCCGCACGAACAGCTTCAGTGAGCCCCCTAGCCGCAACGTTAATTCCCAATATGATCTTATACACCACAAAATTCGCTATTTCCTCTTCTGACATTCTTGCCCATTCGGGCACTGTTTGATTCGGATTATCGATCATCGGCTTCTCTGGGGTCCCTTGAGGTAACGGAACCGATTCATTTAGTAAAAAATCCTTTATTTCTTGAATAATTGGTTTATGCACATTATTAATTAAATCCCCTAGCTTCTCTTTCAATTCATGGTCTTGCGTTGTGTTATATGCTACTTGTTCAACCCGTAACGCTTCTTCTGCTTGGGCAAGAAAAAACCATAAATTCATTGCTTCTCCGACATGTAACGGTTTCTTTTCCCCATCCATAAAAGGGGCAAAAGCGTCTTTAAGTACCTCAAGCACATTCATTGAGTCTACACTCCATTAAAGTTTGTCTTTTGATGTATTTTGCTCCTGACCTTCCAAATTATACATAAAGATATAGGCGCTTGTTGATCAACTATAGATATAAACAACAAAAGCTGCTAACAATATAATGGTAACGATTGCGTAAATTATACTTAGATTTTTTACTCTGCGATTCACAGTGCCATAATTTTTATCTTCCGGGTTTTTGGCCACATACAATGTGCCTAACAAAGCAAGCACACAACCTATAATAATAGCAATGGTATATATCATTACTTCATCTCCTTGATTCATTTACAAGCGATTATAGTATATCTTTCACTCAAAATAACGATCCAATTTTTCATGAAATGACCCATCCACTTTGTTGGATCAAGAGAATAGCCTTGCTTTATCAGAGCCCTTGACAATCCATACTATTACCCATATTAATAGGTTAATCCACTTTTTGAGATACCCAAATAGGCTAATGACGGTGAATGCGATGGAATGGAAACCAGACAAAAAAAGCGATATCCCTATTTATAAACAAATTGCCGATTATATTCAAAAGAGAATCGCCTATGGAGAATATCTGCCTGGCAGTTTTCTTCCTTCCGAAAGATCTTTAGCGAAATCCCTCGATGTTAACCGAGGAACGATCGTCGCAGCATACGGCGAATTATTTTCCCATGGATTAGTGGAACGAATTAAAGGAAGCGGTACGAAAGTCAGCAAGGATGTATGGGGGCTAACCCGAACGCGAATCCCGAATTGGGACCTTTATGTTGAACGGGGGTCGTTTTTGCCTAACCTCCCCATGTATCAGTACATTCACGAGGAGATCCATGAGAGGAACTTGATTAACTTTGCGAGTGGCGAATTGGCTCATGATTTAATGCCTTATGGAGATTTTCGCTCCATACTCAGCCAAACTGAATTTCAGCAATCTCTCGGATACGACCATCCGCAAGGGAATTTGGACCTCCGGAAAACGATTGTAAGCCATCTAGAAATGCATAAAAATATTGAATGCACGAGTCAGTCAGTCTTAATCACTTCAGGCGCCCAACAAGCTCTTCATCTTGTGATTCAGTGTTTGTTAAATCCAGGTGATGCCATAGCATATGAAGATCCCTCTTATGCTCATTCCCTCCCAACCTTTCGTTCAGCTGGCTTAAAGACATTCTCATTGCCGGTCGGAGAACACGGGATTAATCCCGAAGACATTATCCATCTATATCAAAAGCATAAGATTAAGATGGTATTTCTTAACCCGATTTTTCAGAATCCCACGGGAACTGTTCTATCTTTGGAGAAAAGAGAGCGGGTTATAGCCATTACGGAAAAATTAGGCATCCCGGTCGTGGAGGATGACCCTTATAGCTTAATTTCCTTTTCGGATCGAACCAATACATCAACCCTAAAATCCATGGATAAGATCGGAACGGTACTGTATATCAGTTCCCTTTCTAAGCTAGTGGCTTCAGGACTTCGAATTGGGTGGGTCGTTGGTCCGCAAAACGTGATTCATCGCCTTGCCGATGCGAAGCAGCAAATTGATTTTGGACATAGCATACTACCACAGTGGGTTGCCAATGAGTTTCTCAAATCAGCGTCATTTGATGCGCATCTTCAATATATTAAGCAAAAGCTCCAGCAAAAAAGGAATTTGTTGATTTCTGCCTTACAACGCGAACTTTCGGACGATATTACGTTCCAAATACCAGATGGCGGGATCCATCTCTGGTGTCGTCTCTCCCATCAGGTAAACGAGTATCGACTGCTTGAAGAGTCGTTGAAACATGGGGTCATCTTTGTTCCAGGCAGCTTGCTCGGCTCTCAAAACGGGCATATCCGCTTTACGTTTGGCCGGGCAGAGACCGAATCGATTCCAGAAGGGATATCAAGATTAAAGCAAGCTTTGCTCAAACTTTAAAGGGTCTCCCTGGTTTACTTAGGGAGACCCTGTTTTTCTATCTCTATTGACTCAATGCTTCTTTAATCGATTGGTGAGTAATCTTCCAATGAGAAGCATGCCAGACTACCTTTCCATCTTCCAACAGAAAGATTTGAGGCGATTCATGTTTTATGCCAAATTGTTCAGCAATTTTATTGGACACAGGACGGTCTTCAATCACCAAGACCTCTGCAGCGGAAGTATCCGATTCTTTTAGGAACGCATGGAATTCCCCGTAGGCCTCAGCACTAACCGGACAAGCGGTGCTATGCTTGAAAAGCAGTTGTTTTCCAGGTTGTTGAACAAACTCATTCAAGTCTTCTATCGATTTAAGCTGTTTAATGGACATGGTTTTCACTCCTTTAACGTAATCATACATTTTTCTTTTCGCCCAATTCCTGTACAGATCCTCTCCCTCCACCCTTCAGATTAATACTTATAGAGTACAGAAAACAAGAGGAGGACCCCTACAGATATGCCGATTTCCGAAATGATTCCCGGGAGATTATATGCAGGTGGAACAATTCAGGATCAGGACTGGGCAGCCATGGGCCAAAGAAACATAAATGCCGTCGTCAATCTTCGCGTAATACCCGATATTGTCCCAACACAATTCACCAACAGAATAACCTTGTTATGGGCGCCTCTTTCCCCGCTCATCCTTCCAAGCATAGATTGGCTCCTTCAATTGCTTCACCAAATAGATCATCTATATGTCTCAGGCAACCGCGTATTCGTCCACTGTACGCTAGGCGTTCATCGAACCGGCCTAGTGATTACTGCCTTTTATATGTACAAATTTAAAATGCGTCGTGAGGAGGCCCTCCAGATGGCAAGAAATAAGAGACCAGAACTAAATCCTCCTTCTCACTATCTAGCCTTATTAAAGGAATTGGAGAGTTATTTATTTAGATAGCAGCACACCCCCACTCTACACATGAAGTGGGATTTTTTTATGACCGTTTTATTTTTCACCGAGTTTTCACTTTGCCTTCCTATAATCAAAGCATAGAAAGGACAAACAGTAGGAGGTAAGCAAATGAACATCAGGAAAGGTTTAAAGTGGGTTTTGGCTGCCGTTCTCTTATGGATCTTAGCAAAGGTAGGAATGGCGATCTTTGGAGTATTCCACAGTGCCCATTATATGCCTCACCCTATGGGTTTTGGTTTCGGTGGTCATGGTATGCGGGGGCACCACCACATGGAAGCTTTTCATTTCTTCTGGCCGGTTGTATCGGCAGTTTTCTGGATCGCGGTGATCGTCGTTTTAGTGGGATGGGTAATAAAGAAAATGAATACACATCGTGTTAGCCATTCTATGCCAGGATTCACTTCTACCTATAGCTCTCATCCCCCATATAAAGTTGAAGCTGATTTCTTGGATGAATGGGAAAAAAATCAAACCAAACAAAAGGAGAAGGAATAACATGGGGATCTTTAACAGGTTAAAAAATATTGCAACAGCTGAAATCAACGGACTGCTAGATCAAGTCGAAGACCCTATCAATATGCTGAACCAATATGTACGCGAAATGGAGGAAGAAATCTCAAAAGGAGAACACGCTCTTGCTAACCAAATTTTTTTGGAGAAAAGACAACGGGAATCCATTTTAAGTATAGAAGAAGTGATCGCTAAAAGAACTCGCCAAGCCCAATTAGCCGCAGATCAAGAAGAGGACCAGCTCGCCAAGCTGGCTCTGCAAGACAAATTGATTCATGAGGAAAAATTAACATTATATAAAGAACAGTATGCAACGATTAAAAATCAAACCAAGATGCTGCAGGAAAAGCTGAATCAACTAAAAGAAAAATGCGATGAGTTAAAACACAAAAGGCTGCTCTTGATTTCAAGAGCAAATGTAGCTCAATCCATCAAACAAATCAATCATACAGTAAATTCCTTAGACACGGATCATATTTCAAAAAGCTTTGCGCGTATGGAAGAACGAGTTTTCATGATGGAGGCTGAAGTAGAGGCAAGCAACCGTCAATCTCTGCCTGGAAGATACCTGAACAATCTTTCGCTAGATCCTATGCTTCAAGAAGAAGTGCAGAAAGAATTTGCGAAACTGAAGGAAAAAAGTAAGGAAACAGCTTAATCGATTACTTCATTGGAGACAAGTTCCCCCTCTTGTCTCCTTTATAATGGAACGCAAAAAGACCCTGCTCATTCTCATCTGGAACGAACAGAGTTCTCATGCTTTACAATATATCATTGGCTCACCTTTCTATTTTTTGTTGATTTGACCATAGAAATTAAGATACCGTTTATTTGCTACCAGTAATTCAAGAGCTTCCTGTTTCACCATCATTTCACACCTTTTTCTATCCTTCTTCACAAACTCATTAATAGTCTCTAATAATTTTATCATTTGGAATCGACCTCCTCTTTATTTTGTATCTTCATTATTGATCTTTCCCTAATCATTTACAAAGTCCATATCCCGGCATGAAAACGACAATCATGGGTATTGAAAACCAATGAAAACGGACATCACCTGGATTTTTCGCATGTTATTGTCCATTTTCACAGTTTTTCACTCTTCTTTACTTTTGCATTAACACTACCAAGCGCTAAAGTATTAACGATGCAAACTACTTCAATGACAATACATGTAGAATTAGTTATAATCACAATAATTATTTTTAAAATTTTCATATCTATTAGATGAGGTGGAGTAGAGATGAGCAACGACAAGCTAGAACAATTGAGAGCTGAGCTAGATCAACTAAATCTTCAGATCCTAGACCTGATTAATCAACGTGCGGCCCTTTCCCAGGAGATTGGGGAAGTTAAATTGGCTCAAGGTATTAATAAGTTCGACCCCGAACGCGAACGGCATATGCTCAATTTGATTACAGAACATAATAAAGGACCATTCGAAGACAGCACCATTCAATATTTATTCAAGCAAATTTTTAAGGCATCCCTTGACTTGCAAAAGGTTAACAATCAAAAAACGCTTCTCGTTAGCCGTAAAAAGCAAGCAGAAGATACGATTGTTGAGATCGGCAATGTACAGGTGGGTGTTGCGGGACAACCTCTTCTTGTAGCAGGCCCTTGTTCTGTAGAGAGTTTAGAGCAAGTTCGTGAAGTGGCTAAAGCATTAAAAGCTAATGGAGTTTCGATCTTGCGCGGAGGAGCTTACAAGCCTCGTACCTCCCCCTATGACTTCCAAGGTATGGGAGTAGAGGGATTAGAGATCTTGCGTAAAGTGGGTGACGAATTCGGATTAAAGGTGATCAGTGAAATTGTTAATCCTGCAGATATAGAGCTGGCCACTGAATATCTGGATATCATCCAAATAGGCGCACGTAATATGCAGAACTTTGAATTGCTAAAAGCAGCAGGAAAAGTGAACACTCCTGTTCTGTTGAAGCGCGGATTGTCCGCCACTATTGAAGAATTCATTTATGCAGCAGAGTACATTCTCCACAATGGCAATTCCAATGTCATGCTTTGCGAGCGTGGTATTCGCACATATGAAAAAGCGACAAGAAATACACTAGATATCTCTGCCGTACCTATCCTAAAACAAGAAACACATCTTCCTGTATTCGTCGACGTGACTCATTCTACAGGAAGACGCGATATCCTGCTGCCGGCTGCAAGAGCGGCTTTAGCCATTGGCGCGGATGGGGTCATGGTTGAAGTGCATCCCGATCCGGAAACCGCACTTTCTGATGCGAAACAGCAAATCAACATTCCGCAATTCAATGAGTTTGTAGCACAGCTAAAAGATACTAGCATTTCAACCATAAGCTAGAACTGCGAAGAGGCTGTCCCTATAGGCGGGTAAAAACCAACTTGAGGGCAGCCATTTATTTTCAGTTATTGGGGGGATAAAGATGGGTTTCTCCAGGCACTTATGATTTGATTCACCCTCTTCCCTATCTCAGTCCCCTATGACATTGTTTTATGCTGCACATCATCCATGGTAAGCCGCCAAATCATAACAGCAGTTAATGAACCCAAATAAGATGCCTCCAATAGAAGCAATGCTTATGGTTTCTATTAAAGTTAGATAGGAGTTATTCAGCTTTTGTCTATTCTCCATTGTCCACTTCCTACTTATTAGATAAAACCGTTACAATTCTAAGCCAGTGAATGAATGGGAAAAGAACCGGTTTTCATCCGGTTCTTTTTCGTGTCCTATTCATTCTATAGCGACATAGTCCCCGTAATAACACCTACGATGATATATATGAAAAGTATCCCTACGGACCACTTTGCAGCATGTTTTTGAATATCTGTCAAGGTGATCCCTGTCATATGTGCCATTAAATACATAGCTCCAACTAACGGCCCAATAAAACCAAAAGAAGTTCCATATAAAGAAGCTACCCCCATTTGCATTGCACTAATTCCATATGAGGAAGCTGTTTCGGTAAGTATAGGAAGGATACCGAAATAAAATGCGTCGGGACCGATGAAAAAGAGAACTGGCGCACTCAACACAGCCGTTATGATTGGAAAATGGGCTCCTAATGATTCAGGAATCAGGGATACCAAACTTTGCGCCATAGCATCAGACATCGCTGTCCCCTTCAAAATACCTGCAAATATCCCAGCAGCAAGGATAATCACAGTAACTGCTAATGCATTAGAAGAATGGTCTGCGATACGCTTTCTCTGATCCTCTAAGGATGGATAGTTGATTAACAAAGCAAGGGCTGTACCAAAGATAAACAATACAGGGGCAGGTAACCACTCTAGAACAATGGCAACCATAATCGCCAGGGATAGAATGGCATTGATCCATATTAGCTTCGGACGCTTTAAGTCACTTGCTTCAGTTAGTGCTGGATCTGCTGCCGATGCTATTTCCGCTTGGGCACCTAGGACGATCTTTAAATCTGTTATCCCAAGTCTTGCTCGTTCCCTCTTTCCAATAATATAAGCCACAAATAAAACATAGATTAAACTAACCATCATTCCAGGCAACATGGCAAGATAAAGGTCCGTTGCATCCAGTTGCAGCACACTCGCCGCTCGCCCGGCAGGACCGCCCCACGGTACTAGCGTTGTGATACCAATTTGCATGACGGTTAACATAGCCAATATCGTAGGATTTATCCCTAGTCTTTTATATAATGGAAGAAAAGCGCTGACACATATCATGATAGTCGTTGTGCCATCCCCGTCGAATCCAACGATCCCTGCTAAAAGAGCTGACCCAACAATTACTTTTAAAGGATCACCTTTGGCGAACTTGACGATTCTCTTGGTAATGGGATCAAACATTCCCGTATCGATCATGATTCCAAAATACAAAATAGCAAACAAGATGAGTATTGCCGTAGGTGCGGATTTCTGAATACCTTCCATTATCAGTGGACCTAATTCAAGCCCAAAACCTCCAATTAATCCGAAGATAATGGGGACAATGATTAATCCGGTAAACGGAGAAAGGCGCTTTGTTATAATAAAATACAGGAAGATGACAACCATCAGATAACCCAATATAGCTAGCATAGATTACTTCCCTTCTATAAGAATATATTTTTGGTACCGGTTACAACAATACTATCTAAAGGCCTTATTCATATGTTTGATTAATAATATTTCAATTCTATCAAAACGCGGACTTCAAAGCTCCTGAATGTACGGGTTATCAGAGAATTTTTTTGATTTAAATGATCTGATAACCCTAGGAGGCATTAGCCTAAAACTTTTACTTAACACTCATCTTCTTGCCTAGAATTTCTTCGTTATGTTGGCCTAGCTTAGGACCAATCCATTGGATTTCACCTGGTGTTTCAGATAACTTCGGTACAATCCCTGGAACCAGTACTTTTTCTCCATCTGGCAAAGTAACCGTCTCTAGCATATTGCGTGCACGATAATGCTCATCCTGAACGATATCCTCCATACTGTAGATAGGCCCCGCGGGGATTCCTTGTTCATCCATTACTTTCTGAACCTCTTTTAGGGTGTGTTGGGCTGTCCACTCGCCAATAACACCATCGAGAAAATCAGCTTCCCTGACCCTTCCCTGATTGTTAGCAAATCGTTCATCCTCCGCCAAATCTGGACGTCCAATGGCATTCATTAACTTTTTATAGAGACCGTCCCCATTGGCCCCGATCACCATATATTTGCCATCCGAGCAAAGATAGATATTAGAAGGGGCAAAACCTTTTACCGTTGTACCGGTTCTCTCCCGAAGCAGCCCTTTCAGATCATACTCGGGCAGTAAGCCTTCCATTAAAGAAAATACGGACTCATATAAAGCAATATCTATAAATTGACCTTTTCTGGATGGATCGTTATCCCGAGCCCGTAAAGCCATTAATGTACCAATAACGGCATACAAACCAGAAACGGAGTCCCCTAAGGCGATTCCTACTCTAACCGGCGGACGATCCGGAAAACCTACCAACTGACGCAGCCCGCCCATGGCTTCACCGACACTACCGAATCCTCCTTTATCCCGGTAAGGACCTGTTTGACCAAATCCAGAAATGCGGGCCATGATAATACTTGGATTGATTTTCTTTAAATCCTCGTAGCCAATCGCCCATTTTTCTAACGTTCCTGGACGGAAATTTTCTAAAACCACATCAACCTCTTTGGCAAGTTCCCGAATCATTTCCTGGCCTTCCGGTACACGAAGATCGATCGTCACGGACTTTTTATTCCTTGACTGGACATACCACCAAATAGCCGTGTCCCCATGCATAGCATGCCAACTGCGCAATGAATCTCCAGTCTTTGGATCTTCTACTTTAATGACTTCAGCTCCAAATTCAGCCATAAGCTTCCCAGCAAAAGGCGCTGCTACATAGTTACCTAGTTCCAACACGCGAATTCCTTCTAATGGTTTTTTCATATAAGACTCATCCCTCTCTATCTGGTTATAATATTCTGATAATGTATACGTTAAATGACAAGTGAAAATATAACTATATAGCTGGTTATCCTTTTACGACTAATTCACTGTTTAGCAGCAGCGTAGGAAATTCGGAATCAAATTTCTTTAACTGATCTAATTGAAGTCCCGTTTTAATCTCCTGATACTCTAAAAATTCTACGACACGACTTGCCTGAAGGTTGCCTGGTGAACCTGGAGCAAATGGACAGCCTCCTAAACCGGCTTGTGCTACATCAAAGACCTGAATCCCTGCTTGGACAGCTGCCAAAATGTTAGCTAATCCATATCCGTATGTGTCGTGGAGATGGAGGCTAATCGGTACATCCGGAAAACGCTCCATTAGACGGCTGCAATACTCATACACCATTTTCGGAGTTGCCTTACCAATGGTATCACCCAGGCCAATTTCGTTTACACCGCTTTCAACCAAGCGTTGCGCAATTTTCTCCACTTCCGAGTAGGGCACGATCCCTGAATAAGGACAAACAAAAGCTGTGGCAATGCCTCCGATGGCCTTTTTTCCATGACGAATCGTGTCTTCTACCAGACCCTTAATCTCATCTAAGGATTCATCTGTTGTCCGATTTAGGTTCGCCTGATTATGATGGGTACTAGCCGATATAACAAAGATAGCTCCGTGAAGCCCCGTACTTAGCAGCCGATCCAATCCGCGTCGATTAGGTACGAGTGCCTCGTAACTAACTCCCTCGCGAAAAGGCAATCGAGCGGCTAGCTCATCTGCATCTCGCATAGTGGGAACCCATTTCGGATGGACAAACGAAGTGACTTCTAGGCGTTTAAACCCTGACTCTACCAAACGCTCAATCCAGCTTAGCTTATCATCTGTTGCTACGAACTTAGACTCATTCTGGAGCCCATCCCTTAATGTTACGTCCCGAATGACTAACTCCTTTGGAAATCTCATCATTGTTCACTCTCCATTTATATAGCATGAGTTATAAATTCTTTTTACCAATCATCTGTTTCTGTTTCATTTAACTCGTAGCTTCCATTCTCCCCTGAAGTGTTTCGGTACTCCGAAACATAGTATTGAAAGTCTGATTCAATATGTTTTTTCATAGACTGTTCAGCCAGTTCACCCTCTCGTTTCCGAATGGCTTCCCATATAGCTTGATGTTCATAACCACCTTCTTGGACCCGTCGAGGAATATTCAGTACGGCCTTTCTGTAGAATTGGGTTAAATCATATAGTTGTTTCATCATTTGGATTAAGCGGGGATTTCCGCTTCCTTCTAAGATCATGTTGTGAAAACGACTACCTAATATTTTCAGGTTTTCTATATCATTTTTTTCAACTGCACCATTCATTTCATACATCAAGGTGTTCAACTGAGCTCGCTGGATTTCATTCATCCGAATCGCTGCCAAACGGGCTGCTGTTGGCTCTAAACTGACCCGGCATTCGTATAGGTGCTTAAAATCGTCAAACGTTGCTCGATAAACCCGTACTCCCCCGTGTGGATTTACGTCTACGAGTCCAGAGCTAGCCAAGCGGCGGATGGCTTCACGGATAGGACTTCGACTAATCCCGGTCTCTTGTGAAATTTTCTGTTCGAGTAACCGCTGGCCTGGAGGAATGTAACCGTTTATAATTTTTTCGCGCAAGTATTCGTAAACTTGTGTTTGAAGGGTTTCCGACTGAACCTCTTTGCTTTTCATTATTTATCACACCTAATACGGTTTTTATAATAATCAGATAATGTATGCGTCATTTTTTATGAATTCATATCAATTATTAATAATACTGTATCATACCGTGATAAAAATTTCTAATCTAACCTCTCTACGAGTTCATCATAGGTGGTTATAGCTAAAAATTCCCCATCCAACACAACAAAACTTTCTAAGTAACATTGTCCACAGTTTCCTAAACAAGCCTCTTCTTGAACCTCAATTCCTAGGCTACTCTCTAATTTATCTTTAATAAACTCCGTTCCATTGGAATAATTGGTTCTGCAAAACTTAATCTGACTTGCCATGTATTCACCCCCTTTCAAATCAAATATCTCACTTCCGTATTTAATATTCAGATAATGTATACATTTTGAGCTGTCATGATACTTGGTTAGATGTATTCCGTTGTTAAGTACCTTCTAGGACTTCGTCTATCACCACCTAACGCATCAATTTTCAAACAGTCTGAACTCTTCTGTCTATGGTTGCTATTCTTGATCATTTTTTTGCATTTGTCAATACTTTTTTCCATTTGCTACAGTGTTAACCTTGCTTCTAAGTTACTACTTCTTATTTAAGTGCTAAGTTTAATTGATTCATTTAACGCATTGAAGCGTTTATACACATCCTCATTTTCACATCAGTGTATGTTTTTGCAAGAAATTTTTAACCGGTATATAATCACGTTAATCAAATCTTCGGATATCGTACACAATTCATATTTTAGTTTTGTATACAATATTTGAATATTATAACTAGGAGGATTTTATATTATGCAAAAACAAGCCGTTGCCGGAAAAAACATAAAGGATCCAGAATTTTTCCCTATTCAAGATGTTGACTACGTTGAGTTTTATGTAGGGAATGCCAAACAGACCCTGCACTACCTCTGCAAGGGATTTGGTTTTAAACCCGTAGCCTATTCTGGTTTAGAGACAGGCCAACGAGATAAGGTTTCGTATGTATTGGAGCAAAAGAAAATGCGTTTTGTCGTTTCCGGTGCTTTATCTTCGGATCATCCCATTGCAGACTTTGTTAAAACACATGGAGATGGCGTAAAAGATATTGCCCTTCGTGTAGAAGACGTTGAAAAAGCGTATAGCGAAGCCGTTTCTCGTGGAGCGATTCCAATTCAAGCTCCTCAGGAGTATACAGATGAACAGGGTACAGTCAAAAAGGCCATTATTGGAACGTATGGCGATACCATTCACTCCTTAATTGAGCGAAAAGACTATAAAGGCTTGTTTATCCCAGGATACCAGCCGGTTGAGTTTGAAATCGCCTATCAAGAAACCGGATTAATCGCGGTGGACCACGCAGTAGGTAATGTCGAACAGATGGAAGAATGGGTGTCTTATTATGAAATTGTCATGGGCTTTTATGCCATGATTAACTTTACGGATCAAGATATTAACACGGAGTATTCGGCTTTGATGTCCAAGGTCATGACCAACGGCGGACGGATCAAGTTCCCGATTAACGAACCAGCAGATGGGAAGCGCAAATCGCAGATCCAAGAGTATCTGGAGTATTATAACGGAGCCGGAGTACAGCATCTTGCCCTTTTAACCAATGATATCGTCTCCACGGTCAAAGCCCTTCGTGCCAATGGAATTGACTTTCTGGATACTCCAGACAGCTATTATGAGATGTTAGCGGAAAGGGTAGGCAATATTGATGAGGATATGGAAAAGCTACGCGAGTTGAAGATTCTCGTAGATCGCGATGATGAAGGCTATCTTCTGCAAATCTTCACAAAACCCATCGTAGACCGACCTACTTTATTTATTGAAATCATTCAACGGAAAGGTTCGAGAGGATTTGGTGAAGGGAACTTTAAAGCCCTCTTTGAATCGATTGAAAGAGAACAAGAACGTAGAGGGAATCTATAAAAAATCATTTTAGGGCAGGAACATGCCATTTCCTGCATTCTAAATAAGGAGTGAACTGTCATGAAATTAAGGACTTCACTATCAAACGGCACGTCTGAAAAGGAATGTCTATTACCCCAAGGGGGAATTCACCCTTTCATGAGCCACCTCATCGATTATGCCGGGCTGTTTCCACCGGCGAATTTACCACTCGAACCTGCCATTCGATACTACGCTGCCTATCAGAATAGTAAAGATTCATGGATGCTAGGACGATTCATTATCCCAGCGGCACGAATAAATGAATTAGACCGGTATGTATCATTGTTTACTCCCGAGCGTCCCTTACATTGCGCGGTCGTAGGCAGTAAAAGTTCGGATAAGTGGGATTGCCTGCAAACCATAGGCGCCGACTTGGATACCACGTTGTCTTTTTGCGAGCGGCATGGAGATTCTGTGAAGGTGGATGTGCTCGAATTTGCCCTGCCCCCTATCGTCCCAGATGAAGGTTTACTGAAGATCATAGGGGTGAAGACCGCTAAACGGGGCATGGTTGCCTTTTGCGAGATACCATTACTATCGAGTAGCGATTGGCGACGCTATTTGGAGGAAACCTTAAACGCTATCGCTCAACATAATGAATCGAATGATTCTGTTCTTGGTTTTAAACTCAGAACCGGCGGAGTTACGGCCAATGCCTTTCCTACCCCTGAACAAGTGGCGGCTGCTCTCATCGGATGTCGTGATCGTGGGATCCCTATGAAATTTACGGCGGGCTTGCATCATCCGATCCGGATGTACCGGGCTGAGGTAGAGACCAAAATGTACGGATTTGTCAATGTCTTCACGGCGGGGATGCTGGCCCATAAGCATCACTTGACCTTGTTGGAAACGGAGCAAATCCTCACCGAAGAAGAGGCCTCCCATTTTTCTTTTACGGCAGAAGGACTGGCCTGGAAAGATAAAAGCATCTTGCTTTCAGATATTGATAAGCTGCGCGCAACCCAGCTACGTTCCTATGGAAGCTGCAGCTTCGATGAGCCGCGGGAAGACCTGCAGGCCCTACAGATTTTATAACATAATGGAGGTTTTAGTATGTTGCGTTCCTTTATAGAAGTGGCATCTCATTCCCACTTCCCGATTCAGAATCTTCCGTATGGCGTGTTCCGCCCTAGAACCGGAGGGGCCCCTCGCGTCGGCGTCGCGATCGGTGACTATGTACTTGATCTAGCGGCCTTAGATGAAGCCGGACACTTCCGCTCGACTGCCGTGGCCGGGAAAGAAGTTTTCCATCAGCCAACCCTAAATGCCTATATGGCCCTTGGACGACCAGCTTGGCGAGAAGTTCGAGAACAAGTCCAACGATTATTGAGTGCGGACGAGGCTACACTGCGGGATGATCAAGCCCTTCGCGAAGCAGCTTTGTTCAATCAAAGTGAAGTACAGATGCTTCTCCCTGCCCATATCGGTGACTATACGGACTTTTATGCCTCTAAATATCATGCTTCCAACGTAGGGATCATGTTTCGCGGCAAAGACAATGCATTAATGCCCAATTGGACTCACCTCCCTGTAGGCTATCACGGCCGTGCGAGTTCCGTTGTCCTTAGCGGTACGGATGTGCGTCGCCCTCTTGGACAGATGAAACCCGCGGACGCCACGGAACCTCTATTTGGACCTTCACGTCAATTGGACTATGAACTAGAGATGGGATGGTTAATCGGACCAGGAAATGCGCAAGGTGAACAGATCTCTGTGGAGAATGCCGAGGAGCATATTTTCGGTCTCGTTCTTGTGAATGATTGGAGCGCGCGAGATATTCAAGCTTGGGAGTACCAGCCGCTTGGGCCGTTTCTTTCGAAGAATTTTGCGACATCGATTTCCCCTTGGATTGTTCCGATCGATGCGTTAGAACCTTTTCGGGTCGAAGGACCGGAACAAAGCCCTGAGCCTCTTCCCTATTTGAAACAGTCCAGGCCAAGTGCCTTCGATATCCATTTGGAAGTCCATCTTCAGGGAGAAAATATGGCGGAATCCCAACGCATCTGCACTACCAACTTCCATCACCTCTACTGGAGCATGGCTCAGCAAATCGCCCATCATACGGTTGGTGGATGTAACTTGCGTACGGGAGACCTTTTAGCCTCAGGTACGATTAGTGGACCGGAGAAAGAATCACGGGGCTGCCTGCTCGAGTCAACCTGGCGTGGAGCCGAACCGATTCAAATGTCGAACGGAGAGCAACGGGTCTGGATCGAGGACGGCGACCAACTTACGATTACAGGCTGGTGTGAGGGCGACGGCTACCGGATCGGATTTGGTGAAGTGAACGGGCGTGTTCTTCCGGCATTGAATTCATAAATATCAATTACTTTGAGTGGGAGGATAACATATTATGCCATTTTATCGTCAAATGGGTGAAATCCCCAAGAAGAGACATACGATTTTCCGAAAACCAGACGGATCTTTATATAGAGAACAGGTCATGGGGACTAAAGGATTTTCCGGGATGCAATCCATCCTGTATCATCATAATCCACCAACCCGAATCGTCAAATCCGAGCTGCTAGCCGATTGCCGAGTCGAATTCGAAGAACAAAGTGATCTTTCCCCTATTCACTTGCTCTCCAACCAATACACGGAAACCAGTGATGCCGTGGCCGGTAGACAGTACTTGCTTGGAAATGAGGATCTATTCATCGCGGTGGTGAATCCAACGGAAAAGATGGGCTATTTCTATCGAAATGGGGATGGGGATGAACTGTTGTTTGTCCATCACGGAACGGGGAAAATTGAAACTCTCTTTGGAACACTAAACTATCAACCTGGTGATTACATCGTGATCCCTGTCGGAACCGTCTATCGCGTTGTGCCGGATGCGGGAAAATCCAAGTTCCTCGTGGTGGAAACGACCAGTTGGATTACCACGCCCAAGCGTTATCGGAATAACCATGGACAGCTTCTTGAACATAGCCCGTTTTGTGAACGCGACATCAAAGGCCCTGAAGTATTGGAAACCCATACTGACATTGGCGAGTATGAAGTCAGAACGAAATCAAGGGGATATTTGCACTCCCATATCTTGAATCACCACCCCTTGGATGTCGTGGGCTGGGACGGATATATTTTCCCTTATATCTTCAATATTGCAGATTTCGAGCCAATTACCGGACGGATTCACATGCCGCCACCGATTCATCAGACCTTTGAAGCGAACAACTTTGTCATTTGCTCTTTTGTTCCGCGTTTATATGATTATCATCCAGAGGCGGTTCCTACTCCGTATTATCATAGCAATGTGGACAGCGATGAAGTGCTCTATTATGTACAAGGCAACTTTATGAGCCGCAAAGGGGTTGGCGAAGAGTCCCTCACCCTTCATCCATGCGGCATTCCCCATGGTCCTCATCCGGGTACGATTGAAGCCAGCCTAGGCAAAAAGGAAACCATTGAACTAGCCGTCATGATCGATACATTCCGTCCATTGAAGGTCGTGAAACAAGCAAGTCCATTCAGAGATCATCAATACAAATATAGTTGGATATAAGAGGTTTCCTTTATGTTGCAGCCAAGACGCCTCATTGATTTAGGAAATCGAATTCATTTGGTAGACGGATACGATCTAGGAGTTGCCGGCAGAACAGGTACCTACGTGATTTGTGAAGAACAGCTGACACTAGTTGAAACCAGTGCCAGCCCCTCGGTACCTTATATATTACGAGGACTCCAAGATTTAGGTTTAGATCCTAAGGAAGTCCGATACATTATTGTCACTCATATTCACCTCGATCATTCCGGCGGTGCAGGATTACTGCTAAAAAGCTGCCCAAACGGCAATGTCGTCGTCCATCCTAAAGGAGCTAGACATTTAGCCCACCCACAACGGTTGATTGAGGGAGCTCGAGCTGTCTACGGAGAAAAATTTGATGAACTTTTCGATCCAATCTTACCGATTCCGGAAGATAAGCTGATTACCATGGCAGATCAAGACACTTTACGTATTGGTCCCCATTGCCTACTGCAATTTCTGGACACACCAGGTCATGCCAACCACCATTTTAGTATTTATGATTCTGTAAGTAACGGGATCTTTACTGGAGATACGATTGGTGTTTATTATCCAGAGCTCGTTCAACAAGGAGCTGCGCTGTATTTACCCTCTACTTCACCAAACCAATTTAATCCAGAAGACATGATGGAATCCATGGAGCGAATTCGTCAACTGAATGTCGATCGTATTTATTTCGGTCATTTCGGCATGTCCGAAGAACCCAGCGAGGTGTATCGCCAGCTCGAATATTGGCTTCCACTTTTCCTAAACACGGCCGAACAAGCCTTTACTGACGAGAAAAGTGAAGAGGCCATCGCAGCCCGATTGTACCAGCAGGTGGAGGATTGGTTAACCGATAGAGGAATTTCAACCAATGATTCCGTTTATTCGATGATTCAACTGGATTTGGAGGTGGGCGCAAAAGGGCTTTTTGATTATATTAAGAAGAAGCGCTAACAACATCTGATGATTTAATAAAGGTAGTTTTTTAGGAGTGATGATAACGGGAATTTTTCCGACTATTCAACGGTTTGGGCCAAAATATAAAATAAGCGGGGTTTCTCCGGTTAATCCTCTAGAAACATCATTTTTTAAAATAACCGGAGTTTCTCCTGTTATCTAAAATCCACCTTAAGCATTAATCGACAGTTTCTCGCCCTGTGTATCTCTATCAAATACTACTATTCTTGCTTCGCGTTAGACGCAAGAATATGGAATATTTGATACTCCACCCTTTATAGGTTGAGATTTTAAGTCTCTCTCCGTATCCCATCAAGGAAGAACGGCTATTGTTCTTCCTCTTTTTTATGTTCACTCTTAGTTACAGGAAATCGCTTGTATTTTTTCGCTATCTACTCTCTCTAGATCGATTACGGACTCTTGCAGGTTTACCCCCATAACATTACTCTCTATGCCTGAATTTACCGTCATATAGGCGAGCATTTTGAACGTATCAAATAAAAGGAAGTCACCTAGGCAGCGACTCCCCTTCCCCTAAGTTTGAAGTTTAATATGCTGCACGAATGATAGCTTGAAGTTCTTCCAGGGTTGCTTTCCTTGGATTGGTAAACGAGCAAGCATCCTTCATAGCGTTTTCTGCTAAAAGCGGGATATCCTCTTCCTTCGCACCCAGTTCAGCAAATCCACGAGGAATGTTAACATCTTGTGCCAAAGTAACGATAGCTTCCAATGCCTTTTCTGCTGCTGCACGAGTAGAGAGACCGCTTACATCCTCTCCTAAAGCAATAGCAATATCTACAAAACGCTCAGGGCATGCAATTAAGTTGAATCTTTCTACGTGAGGTAAGAGAATGGCATTACAAACACCATGCGGCAAGTTATAAAATCCTCCAAATTGATGGGCAATCCCATGCACATAGCCTAATGATGCATTGTTAAAGGCCATACCAGCTAACAGCTGAGCGTAAGACATATTGTCACGGGCATGAATATCTTCTCCATTCGCTACGGCTGCCCGCAAATTTTTGCTAATTAACCGGATCGCTTGAAGGGCACAAGCATCCGTGATCGGAGTTGCCGCCGTCGATACGTACGCTTCCACTGCATGTGTCAACGCATCCATCCCCGTTGCTGCCGTTAAAGCTGGTGGCTTTTTCACCGTTAACATCGGATCGTTAATGGAAATCGTAGGGGTGACATGCTTGTCCACAATAGCCATTTTGACATGACGTTCGGAATCGGTAATAATGCAGAAACGAGTCATTTCGCTGGCCGTACCCGACGTTGTGTTAATGGCAATCATCGGAATCATTGGGGACTTCGATTGATCAACCCCTTCGTAGTCATGAATCTTTCCGCCATTGGCTGCAACCAAGCCAATCCCCTTTGCACAATCGTGAGAGCTTCCTCCCCCTAAAGATACAATAATGTCACAGCCTTCATTTTTGAACTCGACAAGACCCGCCTCAACGTTTTTATCAGTCGGATTGGGTTCGGCACCAGGGAAAATCGCAGCTTCTACTCCTGCCTCTCGAATATAACCAGCAATCTGGTCGGCTACACCGAATTTAAATAAACCTGCATCAGTTACGATCAATGCCTTTGAGCGGCCTAAGGACTTGATCCGGTCCCCTACTTCTTTAACAGCCCCTATTCCCATCAGGTTTACGCTTGGCATATAAAATCCGAATACTTGATCTCCCATTATTAAACAACTCCCTTATTAATTAATTTTTACGCTAATATACAATTGCAAAAATGATGCCAATATAAAACGCTTACACTATGTTTAATTTAGTACATTTTTTTGACACTTTTTTGGCTACATTGACGTAAATTCGGCTTATTGGCCGTTTTTTTGTCAAACTATCTAAAAGAAAAAAGAACACGACCAATTTGTTGATCGTGTCCTTTTTTATAGGTTTCATTTTAATACATCTAATATAAAGGATTTCAAATCTACAATTCTCCATGTTTTTGGCTTTTTCTCCGTCCCTGAAATAAACATAGGAAAATAGGAGTCCACCATATGAAAAGAACCGTGATTTCCCCCACCAACATGCGTAGGGGAATTTTCTCCTGTCACTTCGAATCCCGGTTGGGTAGTTAAGATCATAAATCTTCCTGGATGGGAATGATGGGCTGCATAAAGCTGCATCAAACCATCCGGATACGCACCATACTGGATCTGGTGATTATGATCCATACGAAGATCGAGTACACTCCAATCCCCTTCGATATCCCACTTCTGCAAAAATTCATCCGCGTAGGTGCTGCCTAAACGAAATCTAAGCTGTTTATTGGTTCCACCTTGAATCACTTCAATCCACTCACCGTTCTTTTGGCTTATGGTATCAAACCGAGGGTCCGCCACTGCAAGATTGGTTAAATCAGTCAGCTTAATGTTTTCTTGAAGAGCATAAACATAGGCCATTCTCCCGTTAACCGCTAAAGCCAACTCATCACCTGAAGCTGTATTCCCTGGTTTGGTTATTTGCCAATTCCCAAAAAGGGACTCCAGGTCAATAATAGCTTCTTGCCTATCATCAATTGTTGTTGATACCCCGCTGTCTCCCATCACAATAAAAACATGGTCCTGCAACGCTTTCTCCCATGATCCAAACGAATTGAGGATCTTTTGCAAGCGGGTATCTGTTTGGATGACAGTATCTGTTAAATTGGCGCCATGCTTATGGCCATCATGATCCATATCCGGCAAATAAACCATTGTAAAAGCTGGCAAAGCATTTTCTTTGATCAATTGGACCAAATGATGAATAGAAACATCGTCATTCACACCATAAGAATTGAGGTATTGCTTTCCAACATTCGTTTTTTCTGAATGGTGAAATGTCCCTAGTACAAAATAAGGCGGCGCCATCGTTTGAACATCCTTAAACGCAGGGATACGCAACGTTTGTAAATGAGTCCCCCTATAGACAAGTGCATTGATGGATGCGGACGATTTGCCCTGTTGGTCAAGCTCTTCATGAATAGTCAACACTTCTTTATTAAGATGTGTGTTATTAAGATGAAAGAGGCTATCTTCCATGACTTGCTGAACGCCACTTGTCAAGGTAGGAAAAAAACCATCTCCATAGTTAACCAATCTATTTTCCCTCGTATCGTACCATCTTAGGCCAGGTATTTGGTGCTTATCGGGATAACTCCCTGTAAGCATAGTGCTTTCAATTGAAACGGACATCGTGGGAAAGGAACTGATCGCTCGGCTTGTATACCATCCATTTTCCTTAAGAAAAGAAAAAGCAGGTAGTCGGTTCTGTGCCATTAGAGTTTGTAACGGTTCTTCTAAAAGTGAATCCACCACTATAACTATAATCTTTTTACCTGTTGGTGTGCTAGGAGGTAAAGACTGAAGCCTAGGATGATCCATAGTAGTTCCACAACCTGTAAGGACATAAAGCATAAACATTGTATACATAATTTTTTTTATCAACTGGAATCACCTGAACTAAGAATTAAGCATATGGAAAATTCATCGAGTTACTTTCCCCTATAATTCCCTAATTTAATAAACCTTACTATTCATCTTCTCTTTTATCGTATTTTTTCTTTTCCTCGTAAAAAGTCCAAGTTAAGCTTTCGACCGTTATCTTCCGCATGATTTAGTTGAATTTTTTCAAAGCTGTTCATTCGGCTGAACCAATGGGCCAACAAGTACATAGAAATCATAATAAAGAATGAATAAGTATAAGCCCAATCCATTTTCTTGTATAAATCCATCATAGCTAACAATGGTAGTCCCACATACGCACCAAATCCACCGAAGAACATAGCTTTTATATACGGATTGAAGCGAGGTTTAAATTGCAACAACAGCATCGCGAATACAGGCAAAACAGAAAGCCGAAATGAAAAGTTTATAGTAGCCACTGGTATGACTTTCACTGGGTATGCCCAGTTTCCAAAACTAATACCAACCGTATCAAGGATTTCTGATAAGGCCATTACCAACAAACCAGCGGAAAAAATACGAGCTGAACTTTCTCTGTTGCGGTATAACCCCCAGATCATCCAAGGAACAATTAACATCGCTAAAGCTATCCACCATTGCCATGTAAATAAAAAAGCGTTCATTATTGCTTCAACAACTAACTCATTGGCCTCAGTAATTTTTTGAGTTGCTTCATCTACTTGGTTTAATCCTTCTTGATAAGTCATCAGTATCCACCTTCTTCGACTTTATACTCATTATCATCGGCGTATGACCTCCATTTCATCACACTTTTAGTATTCACTTATTTTTCCAGCCTATTTTTAAACAGGATAATTCAATAAGATTTACTACATTGGGATTACTATCCATTTTATTTTGGGATACATATTTATGGGTTTGGTAAAAAACATATCAGAGAGAGCTTTATAAGGAGGACAAGGTCGTGGATCCAGATTTGCATTTCATATGGAAAGCTATCGTTATTGTCATTGGTGGGGTTCTTATTTTACTCCTTGTATCCATTATCTTTAGTCTTGTTAGTGTTCTATACTGCCAATTGAGACATGGTATACAACATATGTCTGAGAAACATTTAAATAAAAATCATATGCTGCGCGCTTTTATCGGGGGAGTCATCATTGTCATATTAACACTCATGATAGAATCTAAAGACTATAATGGCCGTGGGTTAGAAATGCTGGAGCAATCCTTTAAAGAAAATGTTCCACCCTACTCTTTTCTAGCCAAGCTGGTATTTACTGCAATTACTCTGGGAACGGGCTTTGTTGGCGGAGAAGCAATCCCTTTATTTTTTATAGGTGCAACCTTGGGTAATACCTTATCTGGCATAATTGATTTACCCATGTCCTTCCTCGCCGCTTTAGCTTAATTGCTACTTTTTGTGGCGGTGCTAATACTCCTATAGCAGCCTTTCTCTTGGCTGTTGAGATGTTTGGTGGAAAAGGGACACAATACTTTTTTATTGCATGCCTAACCAGCTACATCTTCTCCGGACATCATGGACTATGGCCTTCCCAGAGCATTTTTGAACCGAAAAGCAGATTATATAATCTTTATGACGGAGAAACCATAAGTAATGTTAAAAAAAGGAAAAGGCGTTAATCTATTTAGTCTGCTGGTACTGGCTTTTCCTCATGAATACTAAAAATCCCGACCACATTTAGAGAAATGTAGTCGGGATTCTTTAAGCATTACACTCTACTCCACTGTCACGCTCTTTGCTAGGTTACGAGGCTTGTCGACGTCGTTTCCTAGTGCCAAGGAGGTGTAGTAAGACAATAATTGCAATGGAATGACGGATAGCGCTGGAGTCAATAATGGCAGGGTCGATGGGATATACGAGACTTCGTCAACCGACTTTACGATCTCCTTATCTCCTTCTAAGGCAATGCCCAATACATGAGCTCCACGTGCTTTTACTTCTTTAATGTTGCTTACCATCTTTTCATTCAGTTCTTCTTGGGTCGCTAAGGCAATCACTGGTATGCCTTCTTCGATCAATGCCAAAGTTCCATGCTTCAACTCTCCTGCCGCATACGCTTCGGAGTGGATATAGGAAATCTCCTTAAGCTTTAATGAGCCTTCCAAAGCTACAGCATAGTCGATACCCCGACCAATGAAGAACAGGCTTTTGTGGTTCTTAATAGATTCTGCAAATAGGCGAATTTCGTCCGCTTGCTTCAACAAGATTTCTGCTTGCTCCGGCAGCTGCTCTATCGCTTCGATCATGGATTCGCGAAGCTGTTCAGAGAGAGTTTCTTTCGCTTGACCCATATAAAGCCCAAGGAGATAGAAAGCAATCAATTGCGATGTATAGGCCTTCGTAGAGGCTACGGCGATTTCCGGACCTGCCATCGTCGCAATCACATCGTCCGCATCACGAGCGATAGAGCTTCCTACTACATTGGTGATGGCCACGACTTTAGCTCCCAAACGCTGGGCTTCACGAAGAGCTGCAAGGGTATCCGCTGTTTCTCCAGATTGGCTGACGACGATAACTAGCGTCTTGTCATTGATGATCGGACGGCGATATCGGAATTCAGAAGCTACATCCACTTCCACCGGGATACGAGCTAATTCTTCGATGACATACTTTCCGACCAAACCAGCATGGTAAGCCGTCCCGCAGGCCACAATGAAGATCTTATCTAACTCATTAATCCGCTCAGGGGTGAGTGTCAGTCCTTCCAATACCACTTTCTTCGCCTGCTCATCAATGCGGCTGACCATGGTATTGCGGAATGCTCGAGGCTGTTCGTAGATTTCTTTGAGCATAAAATGATCAAAGCCCTCTTTCTCAGCCTGAACCATATCCCACTCGACACGGTACACTTCACGCTCAATCGGTTCCCCTGTTGCTGTCACAGACAAGCTAATGCCGTCTTTCGTTAGGACTGCCATATCTCCATCATTTAAGATATACACATCTCGTGTATGCTCTAAGATCGCTGGGATGTCAGAACCAATGAAATTCTCACCCTTGCCAAGTCCAACAATGAGCGGACTTGCAAATCGAACCGCTACGAGCTTATCCGGTTCATGCTGCGTAACCACACCAATGGCGTAAGCGCCGCGCAAGAGCTTGGTGGCCTTGCGGACGGTGGATACAATGTCCCCATCATAAAGATCCGCGACAAGATGAGCGATGACCTCTGTATCCGTTTCAGAGAGGAAAGCCACTCCTTTTGCCATAAGCTCTTCCTTCAGCTCCATGTAGTTTTCGATAATCCCATTATGAACAACGGCAAACTTACCGGACATATCCATGTGAGGGTGGGAGTTTTCATCGGATGGGCGTCCATGAGTAGCCCAACGAGTATGGCCAATTCCTATCGTTCCTTGGATAGGCTCTGCATTGAGGGATGCTTCTAGTATAGCCAAGCGCCCTTCTGCCTTTCGGGTCGAAATGGCTTTCCCGTTATAAATAGCTACACCTGCTGAGTCATAGCCGCGATATTCCAATTTGCTTAATCCATTAACTAAAATTTGTTGAGCTTCTCTATTTCCAATATATCCTACGATTCCGCACATACGAATTCTCCCCTTCATCTAAGACGGGGGTAAACTTCCTTTTTGGACGGGAGGTTACCCCCGTCATTCCATTTTTCATTGTTGGATTAGGCAAGCCTTTTGTTCAAAGGGTCACCCCTCTGTTTTGTAGGCTTACTATGCGGCAGCAATCCATCTGCCGGGAGGCATCCGCCGAAAACATCGATAAACCTCCTCCTCGTCAACTATTCCCCAAGTTCCGATTCAGGAGGAATAGTCCTGGCGCTTTTCAATAAATCTGAGTTTCAAAAAACGTTAAAACCTTCACTCCCTCCCTTCATATAGAGAATATCATAACACAGCCATAGAACTTTACACAATTGCCTTTTATCCCAAAGATAAATGATGATAGACCTTAGGGATAGTTTAAGTATATGTTTTATTTTAACTAACGTTCCGTAGAAAACAGAAAAATCCCCGACTATTTCTGTGAAACACACTAAAGAAACATATTCCACGGAAATAAACCGGAGATTGGTTAAGGAATAGCGGGAGTTTTTCCGGCTAAACCTCCAAAATCATGGTTTTCTTCTATGTTTTAGAGAAATAACCGGACTTTCTCCGCTTATTTTCGCCAAAAAGTCCTCATCTTTAAAAATAGTCGGAGTTTCTCCCGTAATGTGAAAGGCAATCCCTGCCCCTTACGATAATTCGATCTTCACGACTTCCACGATGCTGTCCACGTATTTTTGAAGCAATGCTTCATCCGGGCCTTCTGCCATAACCCGAACAATCGGTTCGGTTCCAGATGGGCGTACCAACACGCGGCCGCTGTCCCCCAGCTTTTCTTCCACATCGCGGATGGCCTGCTCAACTCGTTGGTTCCCGTTGAGTTTGGACTTATCCTCCACTCGAACATTGATCAGGATTTGCGGGAACTTTCTCATGCGAGCGGCTAACTCGGAGAGTGGCTTTCCTTCGCTTACCAAAACATCCAGCAGCTGAATGCCAGTGAGCATACCGTCACCCGTTGTATTGTAGTCCAGCATGATAATATGTCCCGATTGCTCGCCACCTAGATTGTACCCGCCTTTAATCATTTCTTCCATTACATAGCGGTCTCCCACCTTGGTTTGCTTCGCTTCGATGCCGGCTTGTTCAATTGCCTTGTAAAACCCGATGTTGCTCATGACGGTTGAGACCACGGTGTTCTGCTTTAGGCGCAATGTCTTGGACATCGCCTCAGCCAGGATATACATGATATGATCTCCGTCCACGAGATTTCCTTTCTCATCGACAGCGATCAGACGGTCTGCATCCCCATCAAAAGATAAGCCGAGGTCTGCTTTATGCTCCAATACCGCTTGCTGAAGCTTTTCTGGATGGGTCGATCCGCAGCCTTCATTGATGTTCAGGCCATCAGGGTTATTGGCAATCAAAACCGTATCTGCCCCTAGGTCACAGAACAACTGTGGCGCAATCGAAGATACCGCCCCATTGGCGCAGTCTAAAACGACTTTCAGCCCATCGAAGTTGTTTTTGACCGAGGTCTTGAGATAAGAAATATATTTTTGGCCACCTTCGCGGTAGTCCATAACGGCTCCCATTTCGGCTCCCACCGGGCGAGGCAGCTGATCTTCCTCCGCATCTAATAAGCCCTCGATTTCCAGCTCCATTTCATCCGAGAGCTTGAAGCCATCTCCGCCGAAAAACTTAATTCCGTTATCCGGCACAGGATTATGCGAAGCAGAAATCATCACCCCTGCGTCAGCTCCCAGCGCTCGGGTTAAAAAAGCTACTCCGGGCGTGGAAATCACGCCTAAGCGCATGACTTCCACCCCGATGGACAATAGTCCGGCGACAAGGGCGCCTTCCAGCATATGACCGGAAATACGCGTGTCGCGACCGATGATCACCTTTGGACGACTTTCCTTTTTATCTTTGGTTAATACGTATCCACCACAACGCCCAAGTTTGAACGCAAGTTCAGGAGTCAATTCCTTGTTAGCGACTCCCCTCACTCCATCCGTTCCAAAATATTTACCCATTGTGACTCTCCCTTTCCTATGTGTCTTTACTATATGATGGTATACCTTATTCTTCTCTTTGAATATTGACTTGCGCACGCAGCGCATCCGCTTCTTCCTTGGCTGTTACAAAAGACGGCAAATTCATATGCACAGGCACTTCGTGTTCGCCAGGGGGCAAATTGCTGACATCTACAAATAAATCGATATCTTCTCGGCTGAGTTCATTCATGTTATCGGATGAACCGGCCAATGTCAGGTCAATTAATCCGTCTGCTGGACGAAGGAAGGTAGCCCTGAGCCCTGTGCCTAAACCTGTTACGCTAATTGGAATGCTCTCAATGGTTTTTTCTGCCGCTTTGGATACCTTGATTTCCAATTCAATGAAATCAGGCTCGGTTTTGACGACATTCGGCAGCAGAGGCACTTTTAATTGCAAATAGCGATCCTCTGTAAAGGTTGACAGGTCAATCTGCGGTCCAGGGTAGAAGTTCATTTTATCAATCACCTCTACAGGGCCGTAAACCGTAATTTTATCCGTAACCAGCCGTATGCTCTCGATACTGTAGCCTGGCGGCGGCTGATTAATATAGCTCAGCTTGACTGGCAGCATTTTATAAGGGCTAGTCACCGGAACCCGGATTTCTACGACAGCCGGATTGATCTCCGCCTCCATCACGTTTCCGTTTTTATCCAGAACCCGAAGAGGAACCGTTTGCTCCACAAGATCCTTGGCTGCTTCCACATTGATCGAAGCCTGAACTTGGCCGATATTCTTGATTTTGCTCTCAGGTAAGGTGACATGAACCTTCTTTGGCTTCATAATTGCTTCACCTAGAGAATAACCGCCAGCAATATTGCCAATGAACTGAGCAGTAACCTCTTTTTCTACCATTTGTTTTTCTTCCAGTACAACTTCCACCTTCTCCGGAAGAGTCCTTACGGTGAGGTCACTCGGAAAGCCAGAAAAATTAACCGGAACCATCCAAGTCCCTTTCTTATAGCTGCTCAGATCAACGTATACCTCATAGTCATTCGGATCGATGTTTTGATTTAAGGAGGCTGGAGCACCCTTTAATTCCACTGTGACCGTTTTTGGCATTTTTACAATCGCGAACCGATTCTTATCTACTTTGGCCGTTAAGCTGACCTCACTGATGCGGTAGGTTTCTACCGCTCGTTTATACTGAGGGGAAGAAGGGCTTGTCTCTCCCCCATTTACGACAAACCATAAGGAAATGGCGAGCAACAGCGCTACAATCTTCACAACATTGTTATTGCCCAACAGTCTATCCATCTGATTTTTTCCCCCTTCGTTGCCAAAGTGGGACGTTCGCTTTAACGGGAGGCTGCAGCTCCAGCAGAAGGTATTCCCGCAGTTGTTCCTCTGACAGATCACGATTTAGCTCGCTGTTTCTTGCGATCGATATTTGACCTGTTTCCTCAGAAACAATCAAGGCGATCGCATCGGATACTTCACTCATTCCAATGGCCGCCCGATGCCTTGTCCCCAGCTCTTTATTGATCATCGGATTTTCCGATAAGGGCAGGTAGCAACCTGCTGCCATGACCATGTCTTTGCGAACGATGAGAGCCCCATCGTGCAGCGGGGTGTTTGGAATAAAGATATTGATTAACAGTTCCGAGCTGACCTTCCCGCCAATCTCAATCCCTGTCTCAATATAATCGGCCAAACCCGTCTCCTTCTCAATGACGATCAATGCCCCAATCCTTCTTTTTGCCATATACTGCAGGGCCTTAATGGTTTCTCCGACAACCCTTAGTGCAATCTGATCATCCGGTTGGTGGGAACGGGAAAAAAATCCTCCGCGGCCCAGCTGCTCAAGCGCTCTGCGCAGCTCTGGCTGGAAGATGATCAAAATCGCCAGAAGCCCGATATTGAGGGCCTGTGACATCAACCACTGCAGGGTTCGAAGTCCAAAGTACGTACTTACCAGCCAAGTAAGAACAATAACGATAATACCTTTAAACAGCTGGATGGCACGTGTACCTCTTAGGACGATAATCAATTTATAGATCAAATAGGTGACAAGGAGAATATCGATGGCATCACTCAAATAGTCAATCATATTCGGCAGTGGACCCATGATAGTACATCCCCCATTTTTTGTCTTTATCCCTTAGTATACACCATGTGTGGGAATAGTTGTACGTTTTGGCTATTTAGTTATATAAATAGGACACGGTTTTCCCGTGCCCCTAAGGAATGATCTGATAAGCCACTTTTTTCAGATTGTACCAGACCCATTCTACGGCTTGGTGGATTTCTTCTCTTTCTCCGGTAATTTGTCCCGTTGAAGCAAGATAGATTCTTCCATCAATGGCTACAACATTGCCCTGAACTTGTCCTTCTACCGTTATATCCGCATTCCTTACGACAATGTCGCCACTCACTACACTGTTGGCAGGCACAATGATGTTGTTTCCGGCATTGTCGATCTCCAGCTTTTGCATCTGTTCCGCGGACAACTGGAACTGATTATCCTCATACCAATAGGCGGTCGTACTTCCTGCCATCATCAAGACAAACAGGGAAGCCGCTACAAGGAACGGATGTCGCTGTAGCCTCTTCTTCCATAATTGCATGGCGGTTTCTTTCGGAAGGGCGGCCAAGACGCGGTCAGTAAAATCATGGGGAGCATAGATGTGAGATGCGCTTTGGACGATAGCTATCGTCTGCTGAAGCGAATGGAATCTCCTCTTGCAGTCCATGCACTGAAGAAGATGTTTTTTTAGTTCCTGTTCATCATGTTGGCTGATAACTTCATCCAAATAGTCGTGAATCTGTCGAGCCGCCTGTTCGCAATTCATATTGCACCCTCCTTCCAGAACCGTAGGATTAGAAATTGAGCTTTTTCCGAAGAGCTTCCCTTCCGCGATGGATTCTCGTTTTAATGGTTGAAACGGGGAGCTTCAGTACTTCGCTGATTTCGTTCAGGGATAAATCTTCGATATATCGCAAGGTAATAATTGACCGATACTTGGGAGTTAAACTTCCGATCGCTTCCTGTACTTGGCCCTGTAGCTCCCCTGTCAGCAAGCTCTCTTCCGGACTCGGCCCCTGATCCGCCAAACGGTCATGCCAATCTAGCCCATCCGTTCCCTCTACCTGCTTATCTAAGGAATAAACCTGCTTTCTCTTCCGAAGATTATCGATGCAGAGATTGGTCGCAATGCGGTAGATCCAAGTCGAGAACTTGTAGCTCGGGTCATAGTTGCCAATATTGGCATAAACCCGCAAAAATGTCTCTTGCGCCACATCTTCCGCTTCCTGGGAATTACCGAGCATTCGGTAGGAAACCTGGTAAACCTTATCTTTATAAAGCTCAACCAGTTCCGCAAATGCGTCGCGGTCACCTTTTGCAATTTTCTTTATTAACTTTTCTTCGATCGAGCCCATGGCTATCCCTTACCCTTTAGGTCTAATGTAATATACGGAGGCTTGCTATAAAAGTTTCAAGAATGGATTTAAAAATTTAAATCCAGATTGTGCCTCAGTGGTGCAAGATTGCATTGGTAAAAATCAAAAATGCGGATTATTCCTCAAAACCAAAGAAAGAAGGTGTCGTTTCACAGACACCCACTTCTACTTCCACGTTTATTTATTATAACAGCTTATCCCCAAATGCGGAACTCATCAAAGCGACGGCAACTTTAGCCGTTTTATTTTGGACATCCAGGATCGGGTTTACTTCTACAAACTCCGCTGAAGTCAGGATATCCGACTCGGCTAGCATTTCCATCGCTAAATGGCTCTCGCGATAAGAAATTCCTCCGATAACAGGCGTACCTACCCCCGGGCAGTCGTGAGGATCCAGGCCATCCAAATCGAGGCTTAGGTGCACCCCATCCGTTCCTTTCGAAGCAATCGAGATCGCTTCTTCCATCACTCTTGGCATTCCTAAGCGATCAATTTCATGCATGGTGAATACCTTTAGTCCAATCTGCTTGATCAGTTCGCGCTCGCCGGCATCGAGGTCACGGGCGCCAATAATTACCGCATGCTCCGGCTTGATCTTCGGGGCAAACCCTCCAATTTTCGTTAAGTCAGGATGGCCAATGCCTAAAGAAACAGCCAGGGACATCCCATGGATATTCCCTGAAGGGGACGTTTCACCCGTATTCAAGTCACCATGGGCATCATACCAGATCACGCCCATGTTTTTCTTATGCTTAGCGAGTCCGGCAATTGTCCCTATAGCAATGCTATGGTCCCCGCCAATGACTAAGGGAAAGCGGCCTTTTTGCATTTCCTGATCGACGACTTCAGCAAGCTCCGCATTGACCTTGGTGATTTCGGCTAAGTACTTTAGATTGTGGTGAATGATGGGATACGCCTCTGGAGTCGGCACGCGCAAATCCCCTGTATCTACAATATTGTAGCCTATTGATTCAAGTCGCTTTTTTACGCCAGCATAGCGGATCGCACTTGGACCCATATCAACCCCTCGGCGATCTGCACCCAAATCCATCGGAACCCCAATAATCGATATATTTTTATTCATTAGCTTTTTCCTCCTCCATTCGTCCATTTAAGCAGTCAACTTATATTGTATCTCTCAAAAGGAAAATGACTCAACTCAACATGTTTATGTATATCTATGCTGAAATTGAAAAACGGGGAAAATCTTCGAAAATCTTATCTTGCTTGATTGCAAGAAGGTTGTAAACCTTTTCATTATACTTTTTTGGCTGTTTTACGACATAATTGGATATCTAAGAACATTTACTTTATGAGGCCCTCAAGCGTAAAATAAGGCTAAAAAACGATAAAGAAGAGATGCTGGCTAATGGGAGGCCCTCAGGTGGGTGAAGAAATTCGCAGAACACTATTGCAGTGTAAGGGAGAAGCAGTAGAAATCATCACGAGAACGGATGGAAAAATTAACGGGATATTAAGTTGGCTCAGTCCTGATCGCTGCATGGCGGAGATCACCAAGAAAGACGGAGAGATTGAAACGGTTTGGGATGCGCGAATTAAATCGATAAAAAGAATTTAAAGAATGAGAAGAAGTTGTCCACTCCTAAACGAGCTAGACAACTTCTTCTTTTTTTCCATCAATGACTTGTCTTCGTCTTATTCCTTACATACTTGGATAACTCCTTGGGGGAAACCAGCCGGCCATACATCTTGAAGACGGTGGAATAACGATCTTCCATGGCCCTCCTGACGACACCGTCAATTCTTTTATCACCTAGATCCAACAGAAGTTCTTCCAATTCGCGCCGGAGCATATACTCCATTTCCTGGCATTCTTTCTGATTGAATAAAAATCCCATCATCCGCATCCCAACTCCTGGAAATTGTAAATGTGAGATTATGATTCCTTACCTTCTCGATTCTTATGCATTACAGTGGGCCCAAATCGCCAATAAACATTTGAATCAGGGCAGGCGTCACCGTGCTTTCGATCAAGGCAGCAATAAAGAGAAGGACAATTACTGCTCCTACCGTAAAGGGAAGATCCTGCAGGCTATCTTTAAAATCATCAAGGATGCCTGTTCTTCTACTCGCATTCCCCAAATTCCCTAACAAGCGGAAAATGAACGTGCCGTACTTGATGCCGAGAGCCGCAGCGAGAATGACGGCAAAGATTTCAATAACGCCATGCGGCATAATGCCCAAAACAAGGATTAATAAAGGATTGGCTCCGTTTAAAGCAAAAACCTTCAACAAAAATCCGAGCAGGACTCCATTGGCCACTAAAGCCAGAAGCGGGTAAATCCCAAAAAACACCCCAAGACCAAGCATAGATAAAGAAGCTAATACATTGTTTTGAAAAATGACCCAGAAGGTGTAGGCCACGCTGCCGTTCTTCTCAATTTTTTCCGCAATACGCTCTAATTCTTTCATAAATTCCTGCGCGACACTTTGGATCGCCTCGGCATTCAAATAACCAAGCAGTCCGCTTGCGATAAAGATCAAGGTTCCAAGCCATAAATAACGAGAATTATTTTGCAACACCTTTCTCATTTTTCCCATGAGTTTCATAAAAGCCCAAACACCACCCTTTTTGGTACTATACCATATTTTTTTTTGTTGTTTCCAAGCATAACCTCGTCCCTTTCGCAATACATTTGTATTGGACAAACACAGGGAGGGAAATGGGATGAAATTTATTTGGGTTTTGAACGGAGCCAAGCTTAAGCAATACTTTGTCATCCTCATGGCCGCCATTTTTGCCATTGGTGTCGCTTATGCTGAAAAGCAAAATATGGCCGTTTTCACCCAGACAAGCAAAGCGCCGGCTGCCATTTACAAAGTGGAAACCGATCAGAAAAAACTGGCTCTGACCTTCGATATCAGCTGGGGAGAACAACGGGCTACCCCCATCCTTGATATTTTGGAAAAGCATGGGGTAAAGAAAGCCACCTTCTTTCTCTCGGCAGAGTGGAGCAAAGAACATCCGGATATTGTTAAGCGAATCGTAAAGCAAGGCTATGAAATCGGATCTCATGGCTACAAACACATTAATTACAGCCGCTTAACGGACGATGAAATCCGCAAGCAAATGCGCCAAGCGGATACGGTCTTGCAGGAAGTAACCGGCAAAAAGCCCACTCTTATTCGGACACCCAATGGGGACATTGATAAGCGGGTTCTGCGTATCGCCGATGAGCTGCAGTATAGGGTAATCCAGTGGGATACGGATTCCAAAGACTGGCTTAACCCAGGGGTAGACAAAATCGTTCAGAACGTCGTGACAAATGCCCATCCCGGCGATATCATCTTAATGCATGCCAGTGACTCGAGCAAGCAAACACATCTTGCTCTGCCCACCATTCTGGAACAGCTAAAGAAGAAGGGATATGAATTCTCTACCGTATCGGAGCTCCTTGCCGATGCCAAAGTCAAAGCCAAAGAAATAGAGTAAGGGACTTTTCTTTTTTGAAAAAGTCCCTTCTCCTTGGTCTAGTTGCTTTTGGTCTTTTTTTTCGGTGTCACTCTTGAATTTGTAAGCGCCGCAGGCTCCTCTATGGGGCTTTTTTTCGTTAAGCGGTGCAGCTGCATCACCTGCCAGGTATTGCAAAGAAGAAGCGGGATAAGCATATAAAACATGCCTGTCAGGTTATTTTGCTTCAAGGCAGGAATCCATTCGATAACCGTAACGACAAACATCACAAATACAGTAGGAATGGCTGCATTCCTATTTGTCTGCTTTACTTTAAAGTAAGAAACGGCCATTGCATAAAGCAAAATGCCTAATGGGATCCAGATGTATCCGAAAAAGCCCTCTCCCTCTTGGGCAAACGTAGTAAACCGAAAATATACCATATCAAAAAATGTATAGGCGATCAGGAGGATCTGGACATAAGGCCAAAAGCTCTTAAAAACACCAATCCCTACATTATGAATCGTTAGATAAGCGAAAAAACCCATCTGGGAAACAACGCTAAACAGCAGTCCCAGCCCAAAGTTCCACACGAGCCCCATGATTACGTTTGTCCATCCTTGTCCCCAAAGGGTCCCTTGCTCCAGGATTATCCCTAAAAGAACAGAACTGACACCCCCCACAAGCAAGGTGGTGGAAAAGAGATAAAGCCACTTCTTGATGTTCAACCCTCTGCCCTCCCTCATACCATGTAACATCTATATAACTCTCTGATTGTACCATACTTCCCTTTCAGCATGCATCCATTTGGATAATCGGGTATTTCTGCGGAAAACTAATCCTAAAGGATAACCGAAAGGAGCAATAGATAGATGTCTAAACCTGCTAAATGGCTAGTCCCCTTCAGCCTTTTCTTACTGATCCTGGGCTGTAATCAGGGTGGCGGTCAGGAGAAAGCGTCTCCTGATTATAAAGAGACTAAAACGATGGTCTTGGATATTTTGTCAACGGAAGAAGGAAAAAAAGCAATCCAGGAGGCTTCCCAGGATCCCAAGGTGATGATGGCCGGACCTGAAATCCAATCGACGGTCGAAAAAACCTTGATGGACCCCAAAAGCAAAGAGGGATTTAAGGAACTCCTGAAAGATCCTAAGGTGGCAAAGGCTTTTGCTAAGGCTATAGAAGATGAGCACAAGAAATTGATTAAAGATTTAATGAAGGATCCGGAATATCAACAAATGCTAATTAAAGTTATGAACGATCCTAAGTTTGAGGAAAGCTTGCTGCAAACGATGAACAGCACCACCTACCAGCAGCAAACCATGTCCGTCATGAAGGATGCCATGCAAAGCCCGCTATTCCGCTTAGAGATGATTAATCTCATGGTACAAGCCCAAAAAGAAATGATGAAGCCCGAACAGAAAAAGGGTGGCGGCGAAGGCGGCGGCGGCGGTGGAGAAGGCGGAGGCAGTGGAGGTGGAGGCGGCGGCGGCGGTGGAGGCAGTTAAGGAGCTGGGTGATCCCAGCTCCTTTTTTTACTGTCAGAGTTGATAACTTCGTTACATCATGTGGACAGCACGAGGAAAACTTGTTGACGCCGAACTAAAAGCTTGGCGTCAACAAGTTTTCTAGCTATGCTTTATTGATGATTTTTTTGGCCATATCCATATAAATGGATCCGATTTTCGATTCCTTTTCATATACAGAAGGCGCCGCTTCTGGATTATTCGGATCGATTTCAGGCTGTCCAAGAGGAATCTGTGCCAAGAGCTCGGTCTTTAATTCTTGGGCTAGCTTCTCTCCCCCGCCTTTTCCAAAGATGGCTTCCTGGCTGCCGCATTTTCCGCATTCGAAATAAGACATATTCTCAACGACACCGAGGATCTCATGACCCGTCTTAAGCGCCATGGAACCCGCACGCGCTGCAACAAACGCCGCTGTAGCATGAGGGGTCGTCACGATGATCTCTTTGCTTTGCGGGATCATCTGATGGACATCCAAGGCCACATCCCCTGTTCCTGGGGGCAAGTCCAATAGGATATAATCCAGTTCTCCCCAATGAATCTCGGAGAAGAAGTTGCGAAGCATCTTTCCTAGCATAGGCCCGCGCCAGATGACAGGAGAGTTGTCTTCTACGAAAAAGCCCATGGAGATGACCTTCACCCCGTGACGCTCAACCGGAAGCACGACATTGTCGATCACGGTTGGCCTTTGCGAGATTCCCATCATTTCAGGAACACTGAATCCGTAAATGTCCGCATCCACCACACCTACTCGCTTTCCTAGACGCGCTAAGGAGGTAGCCAAGTTTACCGTGACGGTTGACTTCCCAACCCCTCCCTTTCCGCTTGTAATCGCAATAAAGGTCACTGGTGATTCTGGACTGAGAAGAGGAGAGATCCCTCCTGGAGCCGTCTGGCCTCCTCCACGCAGCTTCGCTGAAAGCTCGGCGCGCTCCTGTTCGGTCATTGCGCCAAAATTCACATGCACGTCCGTCGCCCCGAGTGCTTTGATCGCATTGACAACGTCTTCTTGAATTTTGACTTTCAGAGGACAGCCTTGGATCGTGAGAATCACATCCAAGCTAACCGATGTTCCCTCGATTTTTATATTTCGAACCATGTTAAGTTCCACAACACTTTTATGTAGTTCTGGATCCTCTACACCTTTTAAGGCTTCCAATACTTGTTCTTCTCTTATCATCGAGGCACTCCCTTCCCGATTACCTGTTTTCCAACCGGTTTTCATTATACCATAGTAGGATGCCCATATATAGGCTATTCCACATACTCAGTGCTCGGGATCTTCTCCCCCCCGTAGTATCTTAATATCCCTTGATAGATAGCATTAGCCATGCTTTTTTGGTACTTTTCCGAAGCAAGCCGCGAAGCTTCTTCCGGATTAGAAAGGAATCCGACCTCAACGAGAGCAGACGGCATCTCCACATTCTTCAGCAGGTACATGTCCCCTTTTTTCTTTGCAAAACGAGTGGTATTTTCCAGCTTATTCTTGATTTCATCTTGGATGAGAAAGGCCAGGATTTGATTTTCCTGCTTCGCCGGGAAGTAAAAGGTTTGAGCCCCAAACCATTTCGGTGAAGGAATCGCATTCAAATGGATGCTTACGGCTAAGTCGGCATGGCTGGCATTAATCATCCGAACACGCCTGTGTATATCCTCCCGCTTCAGCTGCCCTTTCTTTCCTTCCTGGACAAGGTCCTCGTCCACTTCCCTTGTCATAATGACCAGCGCTCCCGCTTCCTGCAGAAAATCCCTGAGGTAAAGCGAAATGTTGAGGGCGACATCCTTTTCAATAACGCCATCCTTACTCATCGCTCCCCCGTCGAACCCTCCATGTCCCGGATCAATGGCAATGATGGCACCGGATAAAGGCAGAGACCAAGCCGTCCACGACTCGCTCATGGGGTATTCGTAGGTAATAATGGATAAGAGCAGCAAAAAACAGGCAATCCATAGCAGAACTTTTTTCTGCTTTACCATAACTCAGGTCACCACCTCGTCCAGTCTTATCTCTAACAATCTATGGGACAGGTGGCTGAGATATGCCTTACATCAACCGCATTTTCCGTTGTTTTTCCCCGTACAAAACACCTTTGCGGAACCATTTTCCGCCCAGGTCCTCGGCCATAATCGAAAGCGAATAAACATCCCATTCGCGAAGAAACTGATGTAACTGGTGCCTGCTGGATAATTGGGCTAAGGAATCCTGCAAGTCGCGAGAATATACTTGCTCAATTTCCTCCAGGCTCTTTCCATCCAAACGCAGCTTACTGGCCTTGATCCCCATCGTAAAAGAATCAATAACCGTATCCCCCAGAAATTCTTCGGCAAGATACTTCTGCAGGAAAGAAAAATGCTCAATGCTGTCTTTCACAATTGTCTGGTAATATTTATTTAACTCCTGGCTATCAATGCCATATAGCGCTTTTTTCTGTAACGCCTCATGCCGATGATTCGCCAGCTTTTCAAATGAAACAATGTTGTCTTCCATGTTGTATCACCTAGTTTGTAGTTTAGTAGTTTTTTATCCATTGTTTCTCGTTGCAGGGGAGTTCATACGTGGGGAATCGTGGAGGTAGGTTTTGGTTGGGCTTGAGGGAGATTGGCCGTTGGTCTGGCTAGGCTAAACCGCGCTGGTTATCTGCAATGGCTACTGGTTGGGGAGTTTGCTATTCTGTTTGGTGATCAAAGTGGATCAGTTTGGGAGTATTTCTTAAAATTTGTGAGTTTGGGGTGCGAATTCGACTGGGGTCTGGCGAAATCAGCGGGGTTTGTGGACAGTTATTTGGAGTAGTTGTGGAACGCTAGTAGCCATAGGTGATCCGTCGACAATGCTTCAAACCAACCCAGGCATGCATCAAATTTTTCGAAAGATTCTTCAAGCGGAACAGATTCCAGAGCGCATCATTGAACTCAATAACCAACCAAGAGAAAAGCTACTAACACCCTATATGATGCAAAAGATCAGCGAGCTTATCATTAACCAACAGCAGTATCAAGCCGATCCCATTGACATTCTTAAGAGATACTCTTTAACCTCGGCTGACCTCCACCAATTCGATGCCCAACCTGCACACATATCCCCATCCAAAGGATACACGGTAGCTGGTACTGTCCTCAATGCCGTCAGGTGAACAAGCTTGCTCATCAGGAAACAATCCAAGATTATCTCCATCTCTTCAACACGATCACAAATAAACAGTGCAGAGAACTCCTACTGATCCCATCGATCAACATGACCACTAGACTCCTAAGAGAAATGAACCTTACTCACAAAGGTTCAGGAAAAGCGACTACCTACTCTCTACCACCAACCTAGATAGTTTTATTTAGCAGACTCTGCCCTCTACCTAGATAATTTTATTATTCAGACTCTCCCACCAACCCAAATTGTTTTATCGGACCATACTCTCTTGCCCAACAGCCTAAAATCTTCTATGAGAAATCCGGGGTCAGCCTGAACATATTTGTATCTGAGCGGGTCCTCCCTTTCCCTTTCCCTTTCCCTCTAACTCCCCCACAAACAAAAAAACCAGCCTGGATATCCAGACTGGTTTTTCTTTTGACGCATCCCAAATTAACGCTTGGAGAACTGAGGTGCACGACGAGCTGCTTTAAGTCCGTATTTCTTACGTTCCTTCATACGAGGGTCACGAGTCAAGAATCCGGCTCTCTTCAAAGCTCCACGGCTCTCAGGGTCAGCTTGAAGCAAGGCACGGGAGATACCGTGACGGATTGCACCAGCTTGTCCTGTGTTTCCGCCGCCTTTTACATTTACAAGTACATCGTACTTGCCAGCAGTTTCAGTCAACACAAGTGGTTGGTTAACGATAAGCTTTAATACTTCCAAACCACCAAAATATTCATCCATGCTGCGCTTGTTGATCACAACGCGACCATCGCCTGGTACAAGGCGAACACGAGCTACGGAGTGCTTACGACGTCCAGTTCCGTAATATTGTACAGTTGCCACGAGTTGAAACCTCCTTTAATCCTTAACCGCGAATTTCCAATACTTCTGGTTGTTGAGCTTGATGCGGATGCTCAGATCCTGCATACACCTTCAACTTGGTGAACAATTGACGACCAAGACGGTTCTTAGGAAGCATTCCCTTAACCGCTAGTTCAACCAATTTGGTTGGCTTTCTTTGCAACATTTGAGCTGCAGTAAATTGCTTCAATCCACCTGGGTGTAAAGAGTGGAAGTAGTACATCTTGTTGTTTAACTTATTACCAGTAAGCTTGATTTTGTCAGCGTTGATAACAACTACGAAATCACCGGTGTCAATGTGCGGTGTAAATTCTGGCTTGTTCTTTCCGCGAAGAACTGTAGCGATTTGACTTGCAAGACGACCAAGAGTTTGGCCTTCTGCATCAACAACATACCATTTGCGTTCAACTTGGTTTGGCTTAGCCATATATGTGGTACGCATCGATTTCCCTCCTAAAGTGCCTAATGAATCTCGGTAAATAGACCAAAATTTGTAATATTTATATTCGTCGTAACTATATTTTAAATCCCGGGCGTGGGAGGTGGGAATTTAAAATAACCGAAGAATAGTGTATAACATTATTTAAAAAGAGTCAAGCAAAAAACAACAGATCCCGGCGTACTAATATTTTACTTCCCACAAAAATAAACCTTGCGCAGGCGCTGTTTTTCCCGCCAAATCACGATCTTTCCCTTCCAAGATCTCTTTGACCCTGTCCGGAGGCGTCTTCCCTGATCCAACATTCACCAAGGTTCCTACCATGATGCGAACCATGTTGTACAAGAAGCCTTTTCCCCGGAAGGTAAGCCAGACCTCGCCCGCTTCTCTTTCTTCAATGTCAATACTATAGACCTCTCGCACTTTGTCCTCTACCGCCGCTCTAATTGAACAAAACGAGGTAAAGTCGTGCTCCCCAATCAGAAAGCGTGAAGCTTCCCTCATCGCTTCAAGATTAATCTCATACGGAATATGCCAAGAATAGCGGCGTAAAAAGACATCGGGAATCTTTTGATTCCATAGGCAATAGCGGTACGTCTTTTCCACGACATCAAATCGGGCATGGAATGATGAAGGTACGTAAGAAGCCTCTAACACAGAAATATCCTCCGGTAAAAGGGCGTTGATCGCCAATGGCCATCTTTCCTCTGGAATGCGTACACTCGTCTGAAAGTGAAAGACTTGTCCTTTCGCATGTACCCCCGCATCCGTCCGTCCTGAGGCATAGATCCGAACGGGTTGCTTTACCACCTTGGCCAGGGCTTCTTCCAAAACTTCCTGTACCGTGACGCGGTTAGCCTGCAACTGATAGCCTCCGTAATTTCCTCCGTCATAGCTGACTATGCATTTGACCTTCCGGAGTTCCTCCATGAGACTTACCCCCAGCTCTTAATGATAAAGAAAAGCATGATGAATAAAACTGCGATCCCCAACAGAAGCAGATCGCGCCGAGACCATGCGAGCTCCCTAAGTTTGGTCCGCCCTACCGCTCCCCTATACCCGCGCGCTTCCATGGCCAAGGCAAGCTCCTCAGCTCGTCGAAATGCACTGACAAACAGCGGAATCAAAAGGGGCACCATGTTTCTCGCGCGCTTCATGAGATTCCCGCTTTCGAAGTCCGCCCCGCGGGAAATTTGCGCCTTCATGATTTTATCTGTTTCCTCGATGAGGGTGGGAATAAAACGAAGGGCAATCGACATCATCATCGCCAGTTCATGAGCTGGAAATCGAAAACGAGCCAGTGGCTGAAACAGTCTTTCTATCCCATCCGTGAGGTCAATGGGAGAAGTCGTAAGGGTTAGCAGCGAGGCCATCAGCAGAAGCAGGATAAGCCGCAGGGAAATCACGACCGCTTGCTTGACGCCTTCCTCATGGATCTCTACCCACTTCCAGGTGAACAGGATATCTCCGCCTTTTGTCATAAACAAATGGATAAAAACAGTAAGCAAAATAAGCCAAAGGATCGGTTTTAAGCCACGCAGCAGATAGCCCGGAGAAATCCGCGAGATGAGAATAGAGACCAGCATAAATCCAATCAATAGAAAATAGCTTATCGGCTCTTTGGCCCAAAAAACCATAACTGCGAAAAACACGACAAAAATCAGCTTCGCACGTGGATCCAAACGATGGACAAAAGAGGTTCCAGGGACGAATTGACCGATCGGAATCTGATTCAAAAAATTCATCGCTTCGCCACCTTCCGTCTCTTCAACAGTTCTTCCTCCAGCTTGTCCAGCGTGAAGATATCCGTAGGAAGCGGACGGTCGAGCTTTTTATTCAGGTTTAGAATAAAGCGCGTAATTTCCGGAAGATCCAAGCCCGCTTGCTGGATGAGCTCTCCGTGCTGGAAGACTTCAGCAGGAGTCCCTTGCAGGAAGACGCCCCCATCCTTCATCACAATAATCTGATCGGCATAGCGTGCAGCATCTTCCATGTTATGGGTGACCAGGACGGTCGTCCATCCTTCCTGTTGATGCATGCGATACAACCGCGATAGAATTTCCTTCTTTCCATGAGGATCAAGGCCGGCTGTAGGTTCATCCAAAACGAGTACCTTTGGTTGAAGCGCCAATACGCCAGCAAGAGCGACCCTTCGCTTCTGGCCGCCGCTAAGAGAGAAAGGAGAAACGTCCTTGTACTTCTCATAGGGAAGACCCACAAGCTCCATGGCCTCCTTTACCCGCGTTTGAATGAGGGCTGGCGGCAAGTCAAAATTGCTTGGCCCAAAGGCGATGTCCTTTTCTACCGTTTCTTCAAACAACTGGTACTCGGGATACTGAAAAACTAGGCCTACCTTTTTTCTTAGCTCTCGAAGATTTTGCTTCTTATCTCCCGTAACAACCAAGTCTCCGATCTGAACGGACCCCGTCGTAGGACGCAGCAATCCATTGAAATGCTGGATCAGCGTAGACTTGCCCGAACCCGTGTGCCCGATGACGGCAGCGAACGTCCCGGAGGGAATGCGGAGATCAATCGGATGCAAAGCTAAGCGTTCAAAAGGGGTTCCTTTGCCATACACGTGCGTTAATTGTTTTACAATAAGCTCCATAATCGCTCCACCAACTGTTCGGCATGCCAAACCTCTTCATCAATCGCAACCCCGCGCTTGCGGAGCCGTGAAGCTAGCTCTACAGAAAAAGGGACATCAAGACCAATCGATTTGAGCACGTCCATCTGCTTAAAGATCTCGCGAGGTGTCCCCTGCAAAAAAATCTGCCCTTCATTCATCACAATGATTCGATCAGAAAAAAAGGCTTCTTCTAAATAATGCGTAATATTAACCACAGTGATACCCTGCTTGCCCAGTTCTTGCACGGTTTCCATGACCTCTTTACGGCCTATGGGATCCAGCATGGCTGTACTCTCATCCAGCACCACCAGTTTCGGCTTCATTGCCAAGACTCCAGCAATCGCCACCCGTTGCTTCTGCCCGCCAGAAAGGCGATGCGGTTCACGGTCCCTGTACTCCCACATCCCAACTTGATGGAGTGCCTTTCCAATCCTTTCCATCATCTCAGACTGAGGTACGCCCAGGTTTTCCAAACCGAAGGCCACATCGTCCAGCACCGTCGGAGCAACAAATTGATTGTCTGGATTTTGGAAGACCATTCCTACACGCTGGCGAACCTTCCAGATCTCCTTATCTTCCTTCGTGTCCATGGCATCAACGAGAACTCTTCCCTTGTCAGGCAAGAGCAAACCATTCATATGCTTGGCGAGCGTCGATTTGCCGGAACCATTGTGACCGATAATCGTAAGGATTTCCCCTTCCACGATGGAAAGATCAATTCCTTTTAGAATCAGCGTCTCCGGAGCGTTAGGGAATGCAAAATAGACCTGCTCGAAGCGAATCATAAGGGATTCACGCTCCTCATTAAGACAATACAAAAAAAGGGCACAGAATCAGAATCAAGGTCATCCTTAGATTCTGCCCCACCCTTTTTGTTCGTTCGATTATACAAGCTCCAAATAAACCATTGGCGCGCCGTCTCCGCGACGAGGTCCAAGCTTAAGGATACGAGTGTATCCGCCGTTACGCTCAGCGAAACGAGGAGCGATGTCATCGAATAATTTTTGGATTGCATCTTGTCCGGATTCAGCATTAGCCACCTCAGCGCGAACAAATGCAGCAACTTGACGGCGGGCATGAAGATCACCGCGCTTTGCCAAAGTGATTAATTTTTCTGCGATAGAACGAAGTTCCTTCGCTTTCGTTTCAGTAGTTTCAATACGCTCATTTATGATCAAATCCGTAACTAAATCACGGAATAATGCCTTACGAGCGGAAGACCTACGGCCTAACTTAGAGTATGCCATTTAGATTCCCTCCCTTTTACTTGTGAACTAATCATCTTGTCGTAGGGAAAGACCAAGTTCGGCGAGCTTTTCTTGTACTTCCTCTAACGACTTACGTCCAAGATTGCGGACTTTCATCATATCTTCTTCCGTCTTCATGGTCAGCTCTTGAACGCTGTTTATGCCGGCACGCTTCAAGCAGTTATAAGAACGAACAGAAAGATCTAGTTCTTCGATCGTCATCTCGAGAACTTTTTCCTTTTTATCTTCTTCTTTTTCTACCATGATTTCTGCATCCTTAGCCTCATCTGTCAATCCGATGAACAAATTCAGATGCTCATTCAGGATCTTTGCACCAAGGCTGACAGCTTCCTCTGGTCGGATGCTTCCATCCGTCCAGACTTCTAGCGTTAATTTATCGTAGTTTGTCACTTGCCCTACGCGAGTGTTTTCTACTTGATAGTTTACGCGAGAAATTGGTGTATAGATAGAATCAATGGCGATGACGCCGATTGGCTGGTCATCATCTTTGTTTTGATCGGCAGGCACATACCCGCGGCCGCGGTTGGCCTTGAGGCGGATGTGCAAACGAGCGTCATCTTCCAAAGTAGCAATATGCAAATCTGGATTCAAGATTTCAACATCGCTATCTGCACGAATATCTCCAGCTTTCACGTCACCAATGCCTTCAGCATCGATTTCGAGATACTTCACTTCATCAGAATGAATTTTCAAAGAAAGCTGTTTGATGTTAAGGATAATTTGAGTCGTATCTTCGACTACACCCTCGATGGTTGAGAATTCATGCAAAACTCCATCAATCTGTACGCTCGTGATTGCAGCACCTGGTAGAGAAGAAAGTAATATACGACGCAAGGAGTTTCCTAATGTTGTTCCGTAACCACGCTCAAGCGGTTCTACGACAAACTTACCATAGGTAGCATTATCATTAACTTCTACCACTTCTATTTTAGGCTTTTCTATTTCGATCATATCCAAACCCTCCTTCAAACGTCGAAAATTCCGGCAGCGAAGAACGGGGACCGTAGGCATGGCACGGATCCTTACCTGCCCCACAACCGGAATTCCCCTTCGGCGGTTACCAAGTATATCGCAACCTAAGTTTGCTACCCGTTCTCATGCATTTAGTAAAATGCACTACATGAATCCAGTATAGACAGAGAACGTAATGTTTAAACCCCTAACTTGCGAAAAAAATCCGCCAAATTAGACACGACGACGTTTTGGTGGACGGCAACCATTGTGAGGAATAGGAGTTACATCTTTGATCATGTTAACTTCTAGTCCAGCAGCTTGCAAGGAACGGATGGCCGCTTCACGACCGGAGCCAGGTCCCTTAACTGTAACTTCAACAGCTTTCATACCGTGCTCCATAGCTGTTCTAGCAGCTTGCTCAGCAGCCATTTGCGCAGCGAATGGAGTGCTCTTACGAGAACCTTTGAAGCCTAGTCCGCCGGCACTTGCCCAAGAGATGGTATTGCCATGCGGGTCTGTGATTGTAACGATAGTGTTATTGAACGTAGAACGGATATGAGCTACGCCAGATTCAATATTTTTTCTGTCACGACGCTTTGTGCGAGTAACAGCTGTTTTTCTTTTCGCCATTTAAATTCCTACCTCCTTTACTTCTTCTTATTAGCGATGGTACGGCGAGGACCTTTGCGCGTTCTAGCGTTAGTCTTAGAACGTTGTCCGCGTACAGGCAATCCACGACGGTGACGAACTCCACGATAAGATCCGATCTCGATCAGACGCTTGATGTTCAAAGAGATTTCACGACGAAGATCCCCTTCAACCTTAATGTTCTTATCGATGTACTCACGAAGTTTAGCCACTTCTTCTTCTGTCAAATCACGAACACGAGTTTGATCGCTGATTCCAGTGGAAGCAAGAATTTGAGAGGCTGTAGAACGTCCGATTCCAAAAATGTAAGTTAATGCGATTTCCACGCGCTTTTCGCGTGGTAAGTCAACTCCCGCGATACGGGCCATACGTTGACACCTCCTTCATTATTATCCTTGTCTTTGCTTGTGCTTTGGGTTTTCACAAATAACCATTACTTTGCCTTTGCGACGGATGATCTTGCACTTTTCGCAAATCGGCTTAACGGATGGTCTAACCTTCACGTTGATAACCTCCTCTATCACTCCCGAACTGCGCCGAATAATCTACCTGCTCGGAAGTAATTGTTGTGCCGCAAGGGCGGCCCTCCTCTGACGCTTCTTTCTACGCCGAACTGGGATCATAGAGAAGCATTTGCTTTATCGCCAAAGGCGATGATTTTTATTTATAACGGTACGTAATCCGACCACGAGTTAAATCATAAGGAGATAACTCTACGGTTACCTTATCTCCCGGGAGAATACGGATGAAGTGCATGCGGATCTTACCGGATACATGGGCTAAGATCTTATGTCCGTTCTCAAGTTCCACTCTAAACATCGCGTTGGGCAGCGGCTCAATGACCGTGCCTTCTACTTCGATTACATCTTCTTTAGCCATAGGGATTCACTCTCCTTTGCTTTGTGCTTCCAATTGTTACTCAAGAAACTTATTCATTGCATATCGCAACTTGCTGTGGGCCACTCAACGCGCATTAAGGCTTTGTCAAAATCTCATAGCCATCATCTGTAATGGCAATGGTATGCTCATAGTGTGCACAAAGAGAATTATCGACCGTAACCACGGTCCAATTGTCTTCTAACGTACGAACATAGCGTTTGCCTGCATTCACCATGGGTTCTACAGCTAGAACCATCCCAGGCTTCAACCGTGGTCCTCTCTCAGGAGGTCCATAGTTAGGGATTTGAGGATCTTCATGCAGATTACGTCCAATTCCATGCCCTACATACTCACGGACGATCGAGAAGCCATGAGCTTCTGCGCACACCTGTACAGCATGAGAAATATTTGACAATCGAGCACCTGGAACAGCTTGTTCTAGACCCTTATACAGTGATTGTTCCGTTACCTCCATCAGCTTCTTCGCTTCGTCGGCAATCGTCCCCACGGCATAAGTCCATGCAGAATCTCCGTGGTATCCTTTCCACTCGGCACCGATGTCGATACTGATAATATCGCCATCCTGAAGGGCACGAGGACCCGGAATACCATGAACGAGTTCTTGATTCACGGAAGTACAAATGCTCCCAGAGAATCCACCATAACCTTTAAAAGAAGGAATGGCACCCATGCTACGGATAAATTGATCAGCCAGTTCATCTAATTCCCTGGTAGTGATACCCGGTCGAATAGATTTGGCGAGCTCTTGGTGCGTTAAAGCAACAATGCGTCCTGCTTCTCGCATAATCTCAAGCTCTGCTTTTGACTTGCAAATGATCATTATGCTTGACCTCGCAATAGGTTTGCAATATCTTCGAACACTTTACCGATTTCCTGCTGACCATCGATATTTCTTAACAAGCCTTTACCGTTGTAGTAAGAAAGCAATGGAGCGGATTGTTCGATGTTAACATCAAGACGTGTAGCAACGGTCTTTTCATTGTCGTCTTCTCGTTGGTATAGCTCTCCGTTACACTTATCGCAAACCCCTTCCTTCGCAGGCGGGTTAAATACGACATGATAAGAAGCACCACAGCTGCGGCAAATGCGGCGACCAGTTAAGCGAGCCAACAATTCGCTGCGATCCACTTCGATATTCACGACATGATCGATTTTCCGTCCCAATTCCTCAATCGTCTGGTCAAGCGCTTCGGCTTGGGCCACAGTTCTTGGGAATCCATCTAACAGAAAACCATTTCTACAATCATCTTTACCCAAACGTTCCTTTACAATACCGATCACTACCTCATCAGGAACTAAAAGCCCTTGATCCATATAGGATTTCGCTTGTAGACCCATAGGTGTTTGCTCTTTCACCGCTGCACGGAACATATCCCCAGTGGAAATGTGAGGAACATTAAAGTCCCTAACAATATACTCCGCTTGCGTGCCTTTACCTGCACCTGGTAAACCCATCAAGATAATGTTCATCTCTCTTCTCTCCTCCCGTCCCTCTTGGCAAAACGCTACTTAATAAAGCCTTGGTAGTGGCGCTTTATCAGTTGGCTTTCAATTTGTTTCATCGTATCTAATACTACACCAATTACAATCAGCAGGGAAGTTCCACCAATCTGAACTTGTTGCGGAAGATTACTCATCGCTGTAAAAATGACCGGTAAGATCGAGATGACAGCTAAGAAAATCGCTCCAGCCAACGTAAGGCGATTCAGCGTACGAGTGATAAATTGAACCGTTGTTTTACCTGGACGAATGCCGGGAATATATCCCCCGTTCTTCTTCATATTGTCCGCCATCTGGATCGGATTAATCTGCACGAATGTGTAGAAGAATGTGAACCCGATGATGAGCAATACATAGAGAAACATTCCTAGAGGAGCACGGTAATCGAAGTTCTGGATGATCCAATCTGCAATTCCGTTACCAGCCCAGAAGTTTGCAATGGTCGGTGGAAACACAATCAGTGAAATCGCAAAGATGACAGGCATAACTCCTGCTGCATTTACTTTTAAAGGAATGTGGGTCGATTGACCGCCATACATTCTGCGACCTACAACGCGCTTGGCGTATTGAACCGGGATCTTGCGGATCCCTTGTTGCACGAAGATTACTCCTACAACGATCGCAATAAGAACTAGCAAGATAACGAGTAATTTTAAAGCATGAAGGAAAAGGGCGTCTCCAGCATTATAGAATTCAGCAGCATAAATGGCGCGAACTCCATCAGGAATACTGGCTACGATACCGGCAGTAATGATAATCGAAATTCCGTTCCCGATACCAAACTCGGTGATTTGTTCCCCTAACCACATGAGAAAAGCAGTTCCAGCCGTTAAAGTAATCGCAATGAGAAGATAGGTCGTTATGCTAGGGTCGACAACCAATCCCGGGTATAAGTTATTAAACCCGAAGGATAATCCAATCGCTTGGATAAACCCTAGAATAATCGTACCGTATCTCGTCAATTGTGCGATTTTGCGGCGACCTGCTTCTCCTTCCTTAGCCCACTCCGTGAACTTAGGCACAACATCCATTGATAGTAACTGCATGATAATTGAGGCTGTAATGTAAGGCATGATCCCCATCGCAAAGATAGAGAAATTCTGCAACGCACCACCGGAAAATGTGTTCAGGAAGCCAAAGATGTTATTTTGCTCCCCAAAGGCTTCCAATAACGACACATTAATATTTGGTACTGGCACGTGTGCTCCAATTCTAAAGACGACGAGCATCAAGAGGGTGAAGACCACCTTCCGACGCAAGTCGCCAATCTTGAATATGTTGGAGAGGGTGCCAAACATTAGATCACCTCAGTTTTACCGCCAGCAGCTTCGATCTTTTCAACGGCAGATTGAGAGAATTTGTTTGCCTTCACTGTTAAAGCGACAGTTAGTTCTCCGTTGCCTAGGATTTTCACTCCGTCCTTCAAGCTGCTGATTACTCCTGTTTCCAACAGTAACTCTGGAGTGATCTCCGTGTTCGCTTCAAAGCGATTAAGTTTGTCAAGGTTCACTTCTGCATATTCTACGCGGTTAGGATTCGTAAATCCACGCTTAGGCAGACGACGGTATAGTGGGTTTTGTCCCCCTTCAAACCCTGGGCGAACGCCACCGCCAGAACGAGCCTTTTGACCTTTATGTCCACGTCCTGCAGTCTTACCCCAACCGGAACTAGTTCCGCGTCCAACACGCTTGCGCTCTTTACGAGACCCTTCAGCTGGTTTCAATTCGTGTAGTTTCATGATCGCACCTCCTCTTACTTGCTTTAACTATATTACACTTCTTCTACTTCAACCAAATGCTTCACTTTTTCAACCATTCCGCGGATAGAAGCATTATCTTGCTTTTCAACGGTTTGGTTAAGCTTGCGAAGTCCCAAAGCTTCAACGGTCGCTTTTTGATCTTGCGTACGTCCGATTGTGCTTCTCTTGAGGGTGATCTTCAATGTAGCCATGTCTGATATCCCTCCTATTTCAACAACTCAGCTACAGTTTTACCGCGAAGCTTAGCCACTTGCTCTGCAGTCTTCAGACGGCTAAGTCCTTCTAATGTAGCATTTACCATGTTGATTGGATTGTTTGTTCCCAAAGACTTACTCAATACGTCACCTACACCAGCCAACTCAAGAACCGCACGAACCGGTCCTCCAGCGATAACTCCTGTACCAGGTGCAGCAGGCTTTATCAATACGTTACCTGCGCCGAAGTGTCCAGAAATTTGATGAGGAATTGTAGTTCCTCTTAAAGGAACCTTAATTAAATTTTTCTTTGCATCGTCAATCGCTTTACGGATCGCATCTGGAACCTCAGAAGCTTTACCCATTCCAGCGCCAACGTGTCCGTTCTTATCGCCAACTACTACAAGTGCGCTAAAGCTGAAGCGACGTCCGCCTTTAACCACTTTAGATACGCGGTTAATGGCAACAACTTTCTCTTCTAGCTCAAGGCCGCTAGCGTCAATACGCATATTTTTCCCTCCTCTTATAAGAGATCACCGATTGTTGCTCTATAGATGATAGTGCCCGTGAACCGGGCTCGGAGATTAGAATTTCAAACCAGCTTCACGAGCTGCTTCAGCAAGAGCTTTTACACGTCCATGATAAAGGTATCCTCCGCGGTCGAAAACCACTTCAGTAACTCCTTTTTCAGTCGCTCTTTTCGCTACCAACTCTCCAACTTTTTGTGCAGCATCTGCATTTCCGCCATGTCCAACAGCGCCTTTAAGCTCAGGATCCATAGTAGAAGCAGAAGCCAAGGTTACGCCGCTCGCATCGTCGATCACTTGAGCATAGATATGCTTGGAAGAACGATATACGTTCAAACGAGGACGAACTGCAGTTCCTTGAAGCTTATTGCGAACACGATAGTGTCTTTTCTTTCTGATCTTATTCTTATCAGGTTTCGCAATCATCTTGGTCGCTCCTTTCTTCGGCTAACTAGCCTTATTTCTTCTTACCAGTTTTACCTTCTTTACGGCGTACACGTTCGCCTTCATAACGGATCCCTTTACCCTTATAAGGCTCAGGCTCACGTACAGAACGAATTTCCGCAGCGATTTGACCAACGCGTTCCTTGTCGATTCCTTTTACAACGATTTTCGTTGGAGCAGGAAGATCAAATTCGATCCCTTCTTCTGGAACGATTTCAACCGGGTGGGACTTACCAACGCTCAAAGTAAGCTTGTTGCCTGCTTTTGCAGCACGGTAACCAACCCCAACCATCTCAAGGTTTTTCGCAAAACCGTTTGTTACGCCTTCCACCATATTAGAGATTACACTGCGAGTCGTACCGTGTAATGCGCGGTGGGTTTTATTATCAGAAGGTCTTGTTACGTTCAACTCGTTGCCTTCAACAGAGATGTTAAGATCTTGGTTGAATTGGCGAGCAAGCTGTCCTTTAGGACCTTTAACAGTTACAAAGTTATTATCGATAGTAACAGTAACCCCTTCAGGGATCGTTACTGGTTTCTTACCAATACGAGACATCGTTACACCTCCATTCTTGTTCTCGATGTATTACCAAACGTAAGCTAGAACTTCTCCACCTGTTTGAGAAGCACGTGCTTGCTTATCTGTAAGGATACCATTGGAAGTAGAAAGAATAGCGATACCAAGTCCGCCTAGTACGCGAGGAACTTCATCCTTCTTCGCATAAACGCGCAATCCTGGCTTACTGATTCTCTTTAATCCACTGATTACAAATTCGTTGTCGGCACCATACTTAAGGAAAATACGAATGATACCTTGCTTGCTATCATCAATAAACTCTACATCACGAACGAAACCTTCTTCTTTAAGGATTCTAGCGATTTCCTTCTTCAAGTTTGAAGCAGGAACCTCCAATTTTTCGTGACGAGCCATGTTCGCATTACGAATGCGAGTCAACATATCTGCAATTGGATCTGTCATCGTCATGTTTTAAAACCTCCTTCCCATAACCCGGGTTTACCAACTTGCTTTCTTTACTCCAGGAAGTTGGCCCTTGTAAGCCAATTCGCGGAAGCAGATACGGCAAAGTTGAAATTTACGCAATACAGAGTGTGGACGTCCGCAACGTTCGCAGCGTGTATAAGCACGAACTTTGAACTTTGGGTCCCGCTGTTGCTTAATTACCATTGATTTTTTTGCCACTGTTTTCCCTCCTCGTCTGAGTAATTGGGATCTATTTTCTGAAAGGCATGCCCATTTGAGTCAATAGTTCACGCGCTTCTTCATCTGTGTTCGCAGTTGTAACAAACACGATGTCCATTCCACGGATCTTATCCACTTTATCGTACTCGATTTCAGGGAAGATCAACTGTTCTTTAAGACCAAGAGTGTAGTTTCCACGGCCATCGAAAGCTTTATCAGAAATCCCACGGAAGTCACGTACACGTGGAAGGGAAACGTTGAAAAGCTTATCCATGAAGTGGTACATACGCTCACCACGAAGAGTTACCTTTGTACCGATAGGCATTCCTTCACGAAGACGGAAACCAGCGATAGATTTCTTCGCACGGGTTACGACTGGCTTTTGACCAGTGATCGCAGTTAAGTCAGCAACCGCACCATCAAGTGCTTTTGCATTAGCTACAGCTTCACCAACACCCATATTGATGACGATCTTTTCAATTTTAGGAACCTGCATGATGGAACTGTATCCGAACTTAGACATTAATGCAGGAACAATCTTGTCTCTATACACGTCATTTAGTCTAGCTGCCATATACTTGGCCCTCCTTTCTCACCTGACTACTCGATCGTTTCGCCAGATTTCTTTGCATAACGTACTTTATTACCATTATCTAAAACTTTGTAACCAATACGTGTTGGTTCACCGCTCTTTGGATCAGCAAGCATTACGTTGGAAGCATGGATAGCCGCTTCTTGAGTAACGATACCGCCTTGAGGGTTGTTTGGATTTGGCTTCGTATGCTTTTTCACCATGTTGATTCCTTCAACCAATACACGGTTTTCCTTAGGGAAAGCAGCAAGTACGCGGCCTTTTTTACCTTTATCTTTACCAGTGATTACTACAACAGTATCACCTTTTTTAACGTGCAATTTGTTTTGTGACATGAGGGCACCTCCTTGTCAATCGAGATGTGTTATTGCTTTTTCCAGATCTATAGTACTTCTGGAGCCAAGGATACGATCTTCATGAAATCTTTTTCACGAAGTTCACGAGCAACAGGTCCGAAGATACGAGTTCCACGTGGAGATTTGTCATCTTTAACGATAACAGCTGCATTCTCATCGAACTTGATGTAAGAACCATCAACGCGACGAGCACCAGTCTTAGAACGTACGATTACCGCTTTTACTACATCACCCTTCTTGACAACGCCACCGGGTGTAGCGGCTTTAACGGAGCAAACGATGATATCACCGATATTAGCGGTTTTACGTCCAGTTCCGCCAAGAACTTTGATACACATCAATTCTTTCGCGCCAGAATTGTCAGCTACTTTCAAACGAGTTTGTGTTTGAATCATTCTGTAGTCCCTCCTTTCGGATGTTTAATCTATCCGAACAAGATTAAATAATAACAGCTTTCTCAACAACCTCAACCAAACGGAAACGCTTATCCTTGGATAGCGGACGAGTTTCCATGATCAGAACCTTATCTCCGATTTGAGCTTGATTCTGCTCGTCATGCGCTTTGTACTTTTTGGAGTACTTTACACGCTTGCCGTATAGAGGATGCTTTTTGTAGGTCTCAACCAATACTACGATGGTTTTATCCATCTTATCGCTCACGACTTTACCTATGAGTGTCTTCCGATTGTTACGTTCCACTGTGTAGACCTCCTCTCTTTAATCGATTATCCGATTCCCAATTCGCGTTCACGAAGGATAGTTTTCGCTTTCGCGATATCCTTGCGTACTTTTTGAATGCTAGATGGGTTATCTAATTGGCCAGTTGCCAATTGGAAGCGGAGGTTGAAAAGCTCTTCTTTTAAAGAAGAAATCTTCTGTTCGATTTCAGCAGTGGTTAGATTACGGTATTCTTTAGCTTTCATTTGCTTCACCACCCACTTCTTCGCGTTTTACAAACTTACACTTGATAGGAAGTTTGTGCATAGCCAAACGCATAGCTTCACGTGCTGTTTCTTCAGGAACACCAGCCAATTCGAAAAGAACCTTTCCAGGCTTAACGATGGCTACCCATTGCTCAGGAGAACCTTTACCGCTACCCATACGAACTTCTAACGGCTTCTTGGTTACCGGCTTATCCGGGAAGATCTTGATCCAAACCTTACCACCACGCTTGATATAACGAGTCATCGCGATACGCGCAGATTCGATTTGACGGTTAGTGATACGGGAAGTTTCAAGAGCTTGTAGACCATATTCACCAAATACTACGGAAGTACCGCCCTTTGCTTTACCAGCAAAGTTTCCTTTAAATTGCTTACGGTGTTTTACGCGCTTAGGTACTAACATGATTATTGCTCTCCTTCCACGACGTTTTTCTTCGCCTTAGTTGGAAGAACTTCACCGCGATAGATCCATACTTTCACACCGATACGACCATAGGTAGTGTGCGCTTCGGCAGTACCATAATCGATGTCCGCACGAAGAGTATGAAGAGGAACAGTTCCCTCACTATAACCTTCAGAACGCGCGATGTCTGCTCCACCAAGACGTCCGCTTACCATAGTCTTAATTCCTTTCGCTCCTGCACGCATAGTTCTTTGAAGAGCTTGCTTCTGTGCACGACGGAAAGAGATACGGTTTTCTAATTGACGAGCGATATTTTCAGCAACAAGTGTTGCGTTCATATCAGCACTCTTGATTTCCGTAATGTTGATGTGGACACGCTTGCCAGTCATTTCCGTTAACTTCTTGCGAAGTGATTCAACTTCAGAACCACCTTTACCAATTACCATTCCTGGCTTGGCAGTGTGGACATTGATATTCAAACGGTTAGCTGCACGTTCGATTTCGATGCTAGCTACAGATGCGTCTTTTAAACGCTTCTTCAAATAGTCACGGACTTTAATGTCTTCATGCAAAAGGGTAGCGTATTCTTTGTCATTCGCATACCACTTAGACTCCCAGTCCTTAATAACTCCAATTCGGAGTCCCGTCGGGCTGACTTTTTGACCCATGCCTTATCCCTCCTTATTTCTCAGATACTACTACTGTGATGTGGCTGGTACGCTTGTTGATGCGGCTTGCACGACCCATCGCACGAGGGCGGAAACGCTTCAAGGTAGCACCTTCGTCTACGAACACCTTGCTGATTACTAGGCTGTTCGGATCTAATTCTAAATTGTGTTCAGCGTTTGCGATAGCAGACTTCAATACCTTCTCAACGACCGGTGAAGCTGCTTTAGGAGTGTGTGCCAAAATCGCTAATGCTTCTCCAACTTGCTTACCTCTGATCAAGTCGACAACTAGGCGAACTTTACGAGGAGCGATGCGCACTTGTCTTGCAATAGCTTTCGCTTCCATGACTGAACCTCCTCTCTTACCAATCAAAAATATATTAGCGTCTTTTCGTTTTCTTTTCGTCGTAATCGTGTCCTTTGTAAGTACGTGTAGGCGCGAATTCACCTAACTTGTGACCTACCATATCTTCGGATACATAAACAGGAACATGTTTACGTCCATCATATACTGCGAATGTGTGGCCAACGAAATCAGGGAAAATAGTAGAGCGACGAGACCAAGTTTTGATAACCTTCTTATCTCCCTTAGCGTTCTGCTCTTCTACCTTCTTCATTAGATGATCGTCTACAAAAGGCCCTTTTTTCAAGCTACGTCCCATGAGAGAACCTCCCTTCGCGACATACGTACGGCCCTCACGAACCGTACCCATATCACATTATTTTTTACGTCTACGAACGATATATTGCGTGGATTCTTTCTTGTTGTTACGAGTCTTCGCACCAAGGGTTGGCTTACCCCAAGGAGACATAGGAGACTTTCGTCCGATAGGTGCACGACCCTCACCACCACCGTGCGGGTGATCTACTGGGTTCATTACAGATCCACGAACAGTTGGTCTCTTACCCAACCAACGAGAACGTCCAGCTTTACCAACATTGATAAGCTCATGATCAAGGTTACCTACTTGACCTACAGTCGCGCGGCATTCTTGACGAACTTTGCGGATTTCTCCAGAAGTCAACCGGATGATTGCATAATCACCGTCACGACCAAGCAATTGAGCAGAAGCTCCAGCAGAACGAACCATTTGTCCGCCTTTTCCTGGCTTTAACTCGATGTTGTGGATCGTCGTACCTACAGGAATGTTAGCAAGTGGAAGTGCGTTACCTACTTTGATGTCGGCTTCAGAACCAGACTCGATAACGTCCCCTACCTTCAATCCATGAGGAGCGATGATATAGCGCTTTTCTCCATCCGCATAATTGATCAAAGCGATGTTTGATGTGCGGTTTGGATCGTACTCGATTGTAGCAACGCGTCCAGGAATTCCATCCTTCGTACGCTTGAAATCGATGATACGGTATTGACGCTTGTGACCGCCGCCTTGATGACGAACAGTCAATTTACCTTGGTTATTGCGTCCTGCTTTCTTATGAAGAGGAGCAAGAAGAGATTTTTCCGGTTGATTGGTTGTGATCTCTTCAAAAGTAGAAACTGTCATTTGACGTCGACCAGGTGAGGTCGGTTTGTACTTTTTGATACCCATTTCGTTTCCCTCCTTCTTTCAAAAATAACTTCTTATACAGTACCGAAGAATTCTAATGCCTTGCTATCGTCAGAAAGCTTAACGATCGCTTTCTTCCAGTCTTTACGCTTACCCACATAACGTCCCATGCGCTTCGGCTTACCCTTCACGTTCATGGTGTTTACAGAAGCAACCTTTACATCGAAAATCTTCTCAATGGCTAGCTTGATTTCTGTTTTATTGGATCCAGGAGCTACTTCAAACACATAAGTATTGAACTCCATCATTTCCGTTGTACGTTCTGTGATAATTGGGCGCTTGATAACATCGCGTACGTCTTTCATTATCCAAGCACCTCCTCTACTTTAGCTACCGCATCTTTAGTGATAACTAATTTGTCGTGCTTCAATACGTCAAGAACGTTGATTCCTTCTGCAGTTACAAACTTGATTCCAGGGATGTTTCTTGCAGACTTCGCTACAGCGTCTGTGAATTCACCAGTAACCACTAGAGCTTTGCTGTCAACGTTAAGACCCTTAAGAACTTGTACCATATCTTTCGTCTTTGGTGCATCGAACGCCAATCCTTCTAATACTAGGATTTCGTTAGCTTGAACTTTAGAAGAAAGAGCAGATTTGATCGCAAGGCGACGAACCTTTTTAGGTAACTTGTAAGCATAGCTGCGAGGAGTTGGTCCGAAAACGATTCCTCCACCTACCCATTGCGGAGAACGGATGCTTCCTTGACGAGCGCGTCCAGTTCCTTTTTGTTTCCAAGGCTTACGTCCACCACCGCGCACTTCAGAACGACCTTTTGTGTCGTGTGTACCTTGGCGTTGAGAAGCTTGTTGCATAACTACTGCATCATGAAGCACAGAACGGTTGGGTTCGATTCCGAATACAGAATCAGCTAACTCGATTTCCCCTACCTGCGCTCCCGTTTGGTTATATAGAGCTACTTTAGGCATAGCGAATCCTCCTTTCCTAATTACTTACCGCTTTTTACTGTAGATTTCACTACAACGTAACCGTTGTTTGGCCCAGGGATAGCTCCCTTGATCAAAAGCAAGTTGCGCTCAGTATCAATCTTTACTACTTCTAAGTTTTGAACTGTTACTTTATCAGTACCCATACGTCCAGGCAATTTCATTCCCTTGAACACGCGGTTTGCAGCGATAGAACCTAGGGAACCTGGTCCGCGGTGATATCTAGAACCGTGAGCCATTGGTCCGCGAGAATGCCCGTGGCGCTTAATTGCACCAGCAAACCCTTTACCTTTGGAAGTTCCTGTTACGTCAACCTTTTCTCCTTCGGCAAATACGTCAGCTTTTACTTCCTGACCTACTTCAAAACCTTCCATGCCGCGGAATTCGCGAACGAAGCGCTTAGGAGTTGTGTTAGCCTTCTTTGCATGACCTTGCTCAGGCTTAATTGTGCGTTGTTCTTTCTTTTCATCAAAGCCAAGCTGAATGGATTCATAACCATCAACGTCGTTTGTCTTCTTTTGAAGAACTACGTTAGGACCAGCTTCAACCACTGTTACTGGAATAACTTCCCCTGTCGGAGTGAAGATTTGAGTCATCCCAATTTTCTTACCTAAGATTCCTTTAGACATGTTTGCCACCTCCTGATCTGAAAATGTTTGCTTATTATCGTCTATATAATGAAAGACATTATAGTTAAATTTTAAAAATTAAAGCTTGATTTCGATATCTACGCCAGACGGAAGATCCAAACGCATTAATGCGTCCACAGTTTGTGGAGTCGGATTAACGATATCGATCAAACGCTTATGCGTACGCATCTCGAATTGCTCACGAGAATCTTTGTACTTGTGAACCGCACGAAGGATCGTGTAAACCTGCTTCTCAGTAGGAAGAGGAATCGGTCCGGACACCTCTGCACCGGAACGCTTAGCAGTATCAACAATCTTTTCTGCGGACTGATCAAGCACTCTGTGATCATAAGCCTTTAAACGAATACGAATCTTTTGCTTTGCCATGTAAGTCCCTCCTTTTCGCCCATTTTATAAACGGACAATTCTCCGCGGAAATTCAACCTGATCGTAACCCGTCAACCTTACGGCGAGTTGGGTTGGCGGCTTGCCACTATGACAAAGCCTCCGGGTGTGTCAGCAACCTCCCGCATCATCGCGTCCATTGACCAACATTCAACATTATATAAAATCGCTCAGCTCATTGCAAGCTTTTTTTACAAACATTTTTTGGTTGGTCATGCTGATGGTGTTTTGAATGTCTATGACATTCACTTTGGAATGCCTAGCCCTTTTTCAAAACCTTTTACATGATAACTATTTCTCGGGCATTTTGCAACCCCTAAATCACAAAAAGCCTCCAATTGGAAGGCTTTTGCGTTTTTAGGATAGGATTGCTAGTCTTTCTTGGTGACTGGTTTGATCCATACTCGTTCATTGTCTAAGCGCTTCGTTAACCCGTGGTCATCGAGTGACTCCAGGAAGGGGATCAGATACTTACGGGATACGTTGAGTATATCCTTCACCTGCGGCGTACTAAAAGACGCTCCTTGCGGAAGCTGCTTCTGCAGGTTTGCAACGGTCTCCCAGTAGACGTTGGCATCCACGATTAAATCCGGGCCCATTGCGACGAAGTTCTCTTGTTCCATGCAATACGCCTTTACCTCATTTACTTGGTTTGGTTTGATGCCTGCTTTTTGTGCAAGGTCATTCCATCCGCTTACCGCCAACCCTTCTTTTCTTAAGGTTTGAACGATTTTCTGGACAGGGGCCTGAAGCGCTGCAGGGATCTCTGGTTTATGGCTTCTCATCTTCACCGTTTCGTCTGTTTCTTCTATTATATTTTTACTTTTCAGCCATCCGATATACTCCCGCCAGAGCTTGTCTGGGAGGTTTGGGAAAAGCTTGCTTCTTAGTTCGGATTTTTTCATCCCGGTCCGCATCGGTTGATCCTTGTGGTATTTCATTAACGTCACTTTTAGCTTATCGGTCCATTCCTTTAAGGTTTCAGCTAAGATCACATAATCATTAAACCGCTCTAGCTGTCCTTCTTGCTGATACTGTTCAAGGATAGGCTGAAGACGATCTTGTCCAAACGCCAATTGAAAGTCTATTTCTTCCGTGGAAGCATATCCATCTTCGGCCAAAACGTACTGCAGCATTTGCCACTCATCCCCGTCCTTCAGCAAGTTGAGGAGCTGTACAGTCTTTTCTCCGAATTTCCGTTTCATCCCATAAGGGGACAGCACCTGACCTCCTCCCAGTGTAGTGGTCGGGGAAAGCCTCCTTAAGATAAATGGATCGCCCGGCTTCGCGATAATTTCTTCTTCTAGCTGCAGCTGGCATAGCACTTCTTCCCCAGGTTCCAACTCGTTGCGATCAAAGTAAATGATTTTCGCCATGGTTTCTGTGGTGCCGATATGCAGCCGGACCCTAGTTCGTTGCTTAAGGGAGAAGTCATGATGAGCCAGCATCTGAAAACGGATATCCAGCCGGTCCGTCTTGCGGAAATATTCCGGGGCGGTTAAGGCATAGCCCCGTTCCATATCCTTAAAGTCAATGCCGCCTAGATTCAACGCAGCCCGCTGGCCAGCATAAGCGGTAGACGCCGCTTGATGATGCACATTCAGCTGACGAACCTTGACCTTCTCCCCCAAAGGAAATACTTCTACGATATCCCCTTCGGATACTTTTCCTTCATAAATGGTTCCCGTAACCACTGCTCCAGCTCCTTTGATCGTAAACACCCGATCGATCGGCATACGGAAGGGCTCATTCGTATCCCTCTCAGGAATGGTCGAAAGGCTCGCTTCAATGGTTTGCAAAAGCTCGGGAATCCCTTCCCCTGTATGGGAGCTCACCGGAAGAATCGGAGCCCCTTCAAGAAAGCTGCCCTGCACCCAATCCCTCACTTCTTCCGTCACCATTTCCAGCCATTCGTCTTCTACAAGATCTCTTTTGGTCAGCGCTACGATTCCCCGCTCTATTCCTAGAAAGCGAATAATATCAAAGTGTTCCCTCGTTTGCGGCATGACTCCTTCATCCGCCGCAATGACCAGGACCACAAGATCAATCCCTGCTGCACCCGCGATCATTTGCCGGATAAAACGTTCATGTCCAGGAACATCGACAACCCCGACGCGCATGCCGGAAGGCAGCTGCAAGGGTGCAAACCCTAACTCGATCGATACGCCCCGTTCCTTTTCTTCCTTCAATCTGTCGGTATCCACATTCGTGAGCCGCTTCGTCAACGATGTTTTCCCGTGGTCAATATGCCCCGCAATTCCTATTGTAAAATGGTTCTCCATAATTTGATTCCTTTCTATCTATTTATCATTCAGAATGGCATGTATTGATCAATAAAAGAGCGTTTACGAAAGTTCTTCGATAAAAATGGTGTTACCTGGTATTACTTATTTTGTTGGATCCTAGTCTCCATCTATCTCATTATAGACCATTAAGAGAGGATTTTCACCGGATGGGTGGGTTAAGTTGGTGAGTGGTTAGAGGATTGGGTGTGAGGTGCAGGCAGTGGCAGAAACCGGGGGGGCGTAGTCTAGTGGGCTTGGCCGTCGAAGCGTTGTTTGGCAAATGACTTGGTTTCGTTATCAAAATGTGCGTCTATTCTCTATCTATTACTGGTTTGTGAGTATGGAGCACGTTTTCGTGATCAAACGCTCTCCATTCGGGACCAAATAAAAAAAATCATGAGTATTACCTTACAACGCCTTCCCTAAATGCTTAACTGGAGTCTACTCGATCAACCCTCCTATACTTTTCTACTTTCTCAAGGTGGACATATAACCCCTGTACGAGTTAAAGATTCTCTACGTCATACACTCACCTACAACTCCAAATTTATGCGTCAAAAAGCCGACCCCTTCGACGAGGGTCGGCTCTTCTTTATCCTATTCCATCAAACCTTGTTCTTTTAACCAAGCTTCTGCTACATCCTGTGCATTCTGGCCTTCTAAGTCGACCTTGGCATTTAACTGAGCCATGGTCGCTTCATCCAACTTGCCAGCTAATAAGTTCAATACATCCTTTAATTCCGGATGAGCTTCCAAGGTATCCATGCGAACTACCGGAGCAGCATAGTATGGCGGGAAGAAGTTTTTATCATCCTTTAATGACTTGAGGTTAAACGCTGGGATTCGTCCATCGGTGGAAAACGCATCGTTTACATCCACAGCTCCGTCTTTCACTGCTCCATAGGTTAAACCGGGATCCAAGCCTTTGGTAGATTCGAATTTAAGCCCTGGGTAGATCTCTTGAAGCCCTTTATATCCATCTGGGCGCTCCAAGAACTCTTGTGTCGCCCCTAGGGTTAACTTCGAAGAGTGCTTAGCTAAATCAGAAATCGTCTCAATGTCTAGCTCCTCCGCTTGCTCTGTTCTCATCGAAAGAGTATACGTATTGTTAAAGCCTAGCGGCTCAAGCCAAGTCAACTCGAACTGCTCTTCATAGGCAGCTTTGGTTTGATCATAAGTTTGCTTAGGATCAGGGTTATCCTCTTGTTTTAAAATCGAAATCCAAGCAGTCCCTGTATATTCCGGATAAATGTCGACGTCCCCTTTTAATATCGCACTGTGAACAAGCTGAGAACCTCCCAGGAACGGCTTACGCTCGACGGTTAGATCGGTCTTTTCCTCGATCAGAGAAGACATGATATGAACAAGAATATCCTGCTCCGTAAAGTTCTTACCAGATACCACAACCGTATCACTTGAACCGCCCGCAGCATTTCCCACTTCAGCATCGTTTCCACAAGCCATTAAGGACATAGCCAATACTCCGGACATTAATAAAGCAAAACCTTTTTTCAAATTCAACATACTTTTGTTCCTCCTCTAAAAAGTTTTTATATACGTTTGAGCCCTCTAGGCGTCACCGCTCGTTCTGATCGTTCTAATAAGAAGTCAAAGATGAGAGCCAATAAAGCTGCAGGAACCGCTCCCGCTAAAATTAATTCCGGGGATACCATCGCAATTCCACGGAAAATCAAATCTCCTAATCCACCGGCCCCAATCAGAGAAGCAAGGGTTGCCACCCCGATAATCATTACCGTCGCGGTGCGGATCCCCGCCATAATGACATTGAGGGCCAGAGGCAACTCTACTTTCAATAGAACTTGTGCACTCGTCATGCCCATTCCTACTCCAGCTTCCTTCATCGACTTTTCCACATTCATAATTCCGGTATAGGTATTGCGCAAAATCGGCAGCAATCCATAAATCGTCAAGGCTACAATCGCTGGCGTCCAACCGATTCCCATAATCGGAATCATGAATCCAAGCAAGGCTAAGCTTGGTATCGTCTGGCATAAAGAAGCAAAACCAATGACTGGCGTAGCTAGTTTCTGGTACCTCGTAAGAAGAATCCCCAACGGTACTGAAATCAAAATCGCAATGAGCAAGGCTACTAAAGAAAGCTGAACATGCTGCACGGTAGCCTGAATAATTTCATCTTGTCGCTGTTGAATCACCGAAATAAAATCCATTCCTGATCACCTTACCTTCTGGTTGTTTTCACCTGGAGTTACGATACCTTCAACAGAGCATCAATTAAACTAGAATTGGTCACGAGACCGGCGAGTCGACCACCTGCATCTACAACAGGCAGGTAGGATAGTTGCTTTTCCTTCATCAGCTCGACCGCATCCGTAACGCCCGTACCCATCGGGACGGAAACAAAATCAGTAATCATCAGCTCTTCTAACGCTCGCTCTTCCTCTTTATAGTTAAGCTCAATCATCTCTTTGCTGACGATTCCTTTAAGCACCTGTTCTTTATCCGTAATCATCAATCCGTTTACTCGGGATTGTTTCATCAGTTTAGCCGCATAAGCCAAACCTCTCTTCTGAGACGCCGTCACCGGCTTCGTAATCATGACATCCTCCACCAGCAAACTTTCCGCACCGCCTGTGCTTAAGCGCTCTTCTCCAATAAAGGAACGAACAAAGTCATTCTTTGGACGACGAAGCATCTTCTCCGGAGTATCCACTTGGACAATCTCCCCATCCTTCATCAACACAATCCGATCAGCAATCTTTAAGGCCTCATCCATATCGTGGGAGACAAAGACAATTGTCTTCTTCACTTCTTCCTGCAAGCGAACCAGTTCGTCCTGCAACTGTTCACGGCTTATCGGATCTAGTGCACTAAACGGCTCGTCCATCAAAATAATCGGCGGCTCGGCAGCCATCGCGCGAATGACCCCAACACGTTGCTGCTGACCTCCACTCAGCTCAGCCGGATAGCGATCACCGAACTTGTTCGGATCTAACCCCACCATAGCGAGCAGCTCGTCGACTTTTTTCATGTACAAGTTTTTATCCATCTTCTTCAGCTTGGGTACGAGGGCAACATTCTCTCGAATCGTCATATGAGGGAACAGCCCGATTTGCTGAATCACATATCCGATATCCCTTCTTAACTGAACCGGATCCGATGAGGCGATATTCTTTCCATTGACCAAGATCTCTCCAGAGCTCACCTCCACTAATCGGTTGATCATCTTCATCGTGGTCGTTTTCCCGCACCCACTCGGACCGATCAATGTGACTAACTCTCCTTCTTGAATCGTTAGATTGATCCCTTTTAAAGCTACCGTACCGTCATCATATTTTTTGGTTACATTTTTAAACTCGATCATCTTCATACTCCTCTCCAAAATCTTATCTAGTCCCCGATATAACGCAAAGTACTTTGTATCGACTTATGTCCTGCCCACTGCTTGATCTGCGGCAAAGGCACCCCTTGTTCGACCAGCCTGCGGCAGAACGTATGACGAAGAATCTGGCAGGTCACGGTAAATCCCAGCTTATCACTGTACCCTTCTACCACGAACTGAATCGCCCGCGGCTGCATCTTCCCCGATCGCTCGGTCACAAATAAAGATACACTGTCTTGGTGGGCTGCCTTCGTCGATTGCAATCGGTATTCCACCCACTCCATGAGCTTCCCTTGCAAATTCTGTCCGATCGGAAGCCGCCTTTTCTCTACTTCCTTTTCGATCACCACCAGCTCATCCCGCTCGATTGAACGAAGCTGAAGATCAGACACCTCTTCCACCCTCAGCCCGGCGTAAAGAAGGACGCTTATTAGCGCCTCGTTTCGTGCCCTCTTGACCAAATTCCGTTCCATCTCCGTCTGCTTCAGCAAAAGTGCTTCCTGCTCTGCGGTCAACCACTTGGGCTTTTCCTTCTTTTCTTCCAGAAAACGAAGATGCTCCGCATAGTTTGCTGGAATGTAGCCTAGCTCCTTCGCCCATTTCAGGAAGGAACTCATCACCGAAATCCATTTGTTCACTGTAGTGATCTTTCGGCCCTTCAGCAGCATATCCTCCCTGCACTGAAGCAAATCCTCCTTATTCATCTGGGAAAAGGACTTGTCCTTCATTTGCAGCCAAAGCAAAAAATGCTTCGCTTCTAATATATATAATTTCACAGTACTTTCTTCTTTTCTTTGCTTTAGATATATCTGATACTCACTTGAGTACTTTTCATTCTCCGGCCAGAGATGCTCCAAATTCATTCACCTTCCTGAGGATTAATATCCCTCTATCCAATAGAATTCTGCGATGAATTTTGTTCTACGATGAATTATACGCATCTTTCCTTTGTTTTACAAAGTGGATACAGTGATCTATTTTATTATTTCACGAAGTTATCCTGTCTGAGTAGAAATTAACTCAAGGATCCTTATATATCATCCCAGGTCGTCCTTAATCCGTCCGTATGCTCCTGATTTATTAACGAAGTACGTGATGATGAATTCGTTTCCTGCTTTGATCGAGAAATTTTCGAGAAATTCCACCATGTTTTCGAGAGATTTTTGCCCAATTTCGAGAAATTGTCGCTTTAAGCAGGATTCTCGCTAACTGTTAGGTTACTGGTTATATTTTCTCTTGATTTCCCTTGAGATATTTGATACTTTATTAAAGTAACTTTCGACAAAGTTCATGGGAGTTGATGGGGTCCTGGTGGCCCTCCCGGTCTTCAAAACCGAGTGTGACGTCCGTGAGGCGTCAGGTGGGTTCGATTCCCACCTTCTCCCGCCAAATACATAATCAAACCCCGGGCCAATAGGTTCGGGGTTTTTATTATGTTCTCCTCGATTCGCAATCTCCCCCACCCACCGCTAGTGGGTTCGACCTTCCGTGAAAACTTCTTTGAGTTTACCGAGTAGGACACTCGTCTTTTTCTTCCTCCGTTTCTATAGTAAAAAAGAAGCTCCCACCATATCGGAAGCTTCGAATAGGCTGATTTCACATCCATACCCGTTTCTTAAGCCGCTAAGATTGGTCTGCGCCTAAGATTCCCAGGGTACTTTCAGATTCAAGATCTAAAGGGCTCATTTTTCCATGCATAGGTTATTCTTGCTTAAACTTTTCAGTTCTGACTTCGGTTACCGCTTTCAAGTACAAGAACCTTAGCTTGTCCTAGTCCCATTTAATCCCCATTCGATATATTGGAATACCAAATAACTTTTAAGTTTTGATAACATAGCGAGCTTTTGCTGTATATTTGTTAGTCTTTTCAATTCGTCATCCATGAAAATCTTAACTTCATAATATATTCATTCATCCTCCTTCTTAACAAAAATGCGGACGGGTTGCCCCGTCCACATCTTCCTACTATACAGCACGCTTTTCCTGCTTTTTTTCAACGGAAACATGCTCTGGTTTGATTTCTTTCTCTTCCTCTTTTCCTTCATCAGTCACCAAACCTTTGGTTGCACTCTTGAATTCTGTTAAGGTACGGCCAAAAGCACGGCCGATTTCAGGTAATTTAGAAGGTCCAAAAATGATCAAGGCAATCACAAGGATTAAGATTAACCCCGATACTCCTATATTTGAAAACATATCCTTTCCTCCTCCTTAAAATTTGAATCCAGTAATGGCTACAACGCCAGGACGAGGCATTTTGTTTCCAGAACGATGCGGCCACATGCTTGTCTGGCTATTGATGTCTTCCGTTTCTTCACCAGGATGCTGAACAGCCAAAAATAGTGTAGATTCATCCGGAGTAAACCAAGGTCCAGTCAGTTCTGCTTCTACAGGAGCAGAAGCAAATTGGAAAGCCTCCCCGGCATTAGGGCCGGATGTAGGGATAACAAACAAGCCATTGTTTCCGAAAGTCTTCCACGCATCCTTTCCTGCTTTACTGGAGGAAATATCCGTAACGGTCCACAGGTTGCCGTTGCTGTCAAAAGTCAAGTTATCCGGTGCACTGAATCCGCTTTGACGTCCGCCAGCCGCAAAGATTTCGAATTCGAATTCCATTGCCCCCAAATCGCCATCCTTTTCAAGGAAACGAGTAATATGGCCGTGAAGGTTACCATGCTTATCGTTATTGGTATGAGCAATATAGATGCTATTGTCAAATGGGTTGATTTCCAAGTCTTCCGGACGATCTGTTGGTGTTCCGCCCACTAAGATAGCAGCTTCAGCTGCGTGCACGAGCACATCGGCTTGGGTTTGGAATTTTGTTAGAAGATCATCCTTCTTAGCCTCGATAATTGCACTTTGTACCGTCTCAAGCGTAAGGGCAACCCATTTTCCTATTGGAAGAATAAGATCATCCTTTGTTGTAGCCTGAATTGACTTAAAGAATCCAAGATTCTTCTTTGTTTTTTTCACCTTATCTTTACCAAGCATATGATTAGCTGTATTCGCCGCCATTGCCGATCCTGTCAAAGATCCTAATCCCGCTGAAGCAGCAGCGAGTGCAGCAACACCAGTTCCGAGATACCCTAAAAATTTACGTCCACTTCATATCTCTCCCTGTATATTAATTTTATCTAGTAAACTTGTTCCGCGTACAAATAAAATAATATAGTTCGAATGTAAATTTACCTTGTGAATAATTTTAATTATGTGTTCAGTTTTTGTAAAAGGTCATTTATGCAGCCATTAAAAAAACAGTTAAGCCCTTGGATTTAACTGGTTTTTTAATGGCTTTATGTGGATAACGCGCAACTCAACTGTAAGTTTTCAAGTCACATTTTATTTATATATAAAATAATAAGTTTGTAACAGAGGTCAACACGGGTATTAACCCGAACATGAAATGCCCTATCTCGGATTTAAGGAGATAGGGCATTTCATGGTACGTGTCAAGATTTTTATTGCATGATACCTTCCGTTGTTTGTCTTTCATGGGCTGGCATTGCAATTTCAGACAGCGGCATAGACTGGTTGTTTGCAAATAGCGGCTGGTTCATCATAGCGCGATTATTAAATAGGATATTCCCGGCTTGCATGCCAACGGTACGGCCTAGCCGATCTCCCAACAGCCCGCCAACGATAGAGCCCACAATCGTGCCTATGCCAGGGAGCAGGGAAGTACCCATTATCGCTCCATATTCAATTCCCGCCATAATTCCTACAGCACCTGTCACATTTTTGGTTGTATGGGCGGCATACTGGTTCCCTGTCAGATGACCGCTCCGATAAGCCTTGGTGTCTTCCCATTGGGACATTCCCCCTGAAATCGCCCCTGCCCATAACGATGCTCTATGAAGCCTCATAATCCACTCTCCTTATTTTTTCAAATTAATAACCTCATCATATACCCACTACCATTTGCGCAGCTTTGTAAAAGAAATGATGCTCAACAGATTGAGTCGGTTCTCTTTACCTTTGTCCCGGATATAACCAAAAAATTGGCTCAGGAAGGTCTCCCATTTTGATCCGATCTCATTTTTGGCTCGACTATTTTGCAATAAAAGGTCTACACTTTGATTCACGGCTAAAACCAGATGCGAAAAGGCCCTCCGCAGGTGGTAATCTATACCTTGATCTTCCGCTTGATGAGAATTCCCGACTGCTTCCGTCCTCATGGCATTGTCTCTCATGCTCTTCCCTTCCCTTCTTCGAGCCAGCCCATTTCCTTATCCAATCGTTTTCTCATTCGATCAAATTGAGCTTCGGCAATAATATCCTCCATTTCTTCTCTAGCCAGCTGCAGAGAGCTCTTCGTGCGGTTGGCCAATTGAGAAGCGCCGTCTCTTCCCATTTTCATCAAAACGGGAAAAGTATTCTTAGCGATAGGCAGCAATACGGAGGCTGCCACAGTTAAGGCAGCTCCGACAATGATTTTTTCCGTTACATTTCGAACCATAGTTCCCCTCCTTACTGGAGATTTAAGCAGCATTCGGCACTCGTTGCCCGATCATCGAGTATCTACCTTCACGCTTTTCTCCCGAAATCAGATGCAGAATCGGTTGAGCCAGCGTAGAAATCGATCCTCCTATCATCAGAATTGGGATCCAGTGTGTCAATCCTAATGGAGCCGTATGGAAAATGCGCGCGACTGGCGGGATATAGATAGCCGACAACAGCGCCATCCAAGAAATTCCTAATGCTCCTACGAGGAATCGGTCTTTGGTCCAATCCCGTATCTTCTCCTCGGCCCCTTCCTGTCTCCATGAGAAGGTTTGCATTAATTGTCCGGTTACAAGAGTAGCGAACGCCATCGTCTGGGCAACAGCCAGCGGCATGCCTGCAGCCAGACTGTACGAAAACAGGCCGACTGAACCCAATCCGAGCAGGACTCCTCGCGTAACTACTTTTTGATACAACCCTTTGTCCACGATATCCTGCCTTTTGGTTTCCTTTCTCTTATTTCCAGGATTTACGGCTAAAATGGTGGCAGGCAATGCATCCGTCAACAAGTTCATCAAAAGGATCTGGATAGGAACCAATGGCATGGGCAATCCGGCGATGACCGCGGCACTTGTCACTAAGATCTCTGCCAAATTTCCCGTCAGCAAACAGCCAATGGCTCTGCGTATATTGCTAATAATAGTTCTTCCTTCTTTTACGCCGTCCACAATCGTCCCAAAATGATCTTCCTTCAGTACCATATCCGCCGTTTCCTTCGTCACCTCGGTACCGGTCCTGCCCATCGCGATACCGACATCTGCCTTCTTGATCGCAGGCGAGTCGTTTACTCCGTCTCCCGTCATCGCCACGATGTGGCCCCGACATTGGAAAACGTTCACGATTCGCAGCTTATGTTCCGGGGAGACACGTGCAAAAATAGAAATTTCATCTACCAGCTTTGCCAATTCTTCATCCGATAAACGGTCAAGCTCGCGACCGGTAAGCACTTTAGTCCCCTCCTGCCAAATGGATAATTTCTTGGCAATGGCAATAGCCGTAATGGGATGGTCACCTGTGATCATGACAGGCCTTACACCCAGTTGATAGGCCTCACGAATACTCTTTTCTACTTCAGGTTTCGGCGGGTCGATCATACCGGCCATGCCGACATAGATCAAATCCTCTTCCTTTACTTCCTGGCCATTCGAATTCCATTCCATTGGCTTATAGGCAAAGCCAAGTACGCGAAGAGCCTCCTCCGCAAAACTTTCATTTTGCTGCAGAATCGCTTGTCTTATCTCTTCCGTTAGGGGCAGGACTTCCCCATCTTCCAAATACCACCCGCTGCGGCGCAAAATGGCCTCAACTGATCCTTTGGAGTAAAGGTAGCATTCTTCATCCATTCCCGTATCCTTGCATACAACACTCATCGTTCCAGCGTAGGAATCAAACGGAATCTCATGATATCGCGTCCATTGGCTCATATTTTCCTGCCGCAAGCCCATCTTAGCCGCTAAAGTCAGCAAGGCCCCTTCGGTCGGGTCTCCCTTGATTCCCCACTGCCCCTCTTCTTGATGCAATCGGCTATTGTTGCATAATAAACCGATGCGAACAAGACGAATTAAATCTGGATTCTCCACCGGCTGGTCCATTGCTTGGGCTTCTTTCTCCTGTGTTTGGGGAGACTCCGCCTCCCCTTTTAAAGAGCTTTCCACAACACTTCCTACTGGCTCATACCCATCCCCTGATACCTTCCAGGAGCGGCTAACCGTGGCAATCGCCTTGACAGTCATCTCATTCTTGGTTAGCGTACCCGTCTTATCCGAACAGATGACCGTCGTTCTGCCTAAGGTTTCCAAAGCAGAAATCCTGCGAATCAGCGCGTTCTTCTTAGACATACGGAATATGCCTGCACTTAAAGCAATTGTGATGGTAACCGGCAAGCCTTCGGGTATGGCAGAGGCAGCAAGAGTTATGGAAGTCGTGATCATTTCCGCAACGGGTACGCCGCGGAGCAAGCCCGTAATGAATACCAATCCCCCCGCAAGCATCGCTCCTTTTACAAACGTTTTGCTGATGGAAGTGACCTTTTGCTGGAGCGGGGTCGGCTCTCTTTCCTCGGTCTTGAGCAAGGACATGAGATGGCCCATTTCGGTAGACATGCCCGTCGTGACAACAACCCCGAATGCTCTCCCGCGAGTTACGGATGTACCCATATAGAGCATATTTTTTCTTTCTGATAATGGACTATCGGCTTCAACCACGTAATGCTTTTTTTCCACAGGGAGGGATTCGCCCGTCAAGGTGGCCTCATCCACCTCCAAATTCCACGATTCCATGATGCGAAGATCAGCTGGTATGCGATCTCCCGGTTCCAAGCAGACGATATCCCCTGGAACCAGCTCATTGCCGAATACTTCGATTTCCTGGCCTTCGCGAATCACCTTGCATATAGGCGGCTGATATTGATTCAGAGCCTCTATCACCTTCTCTGCTTTCCGTTCCTGGATCGTTCCTATCGCTGCATTGGCCAGCAGGACGGCTGCCATCGCTAAACCGTCAAACCATCCTCCTGTAAAAAAAGCCAGACCGGAAGCGCCCAAAAGAATGAGCGTGGTAAATTCCTTAAACTGCCCTAAAAAGGAGGCCATCCAGGGCGTATGCTGCTTTGGCAACAGCTCGTTGGTCCCGAACTGGTTTCTTCTCATCAACACCTGTTGACTATCCAGCCCGTGATGCTTATTGACCATAAAACGCTCTGTGATCTCTTTTCGGTGCATCGTATGCCATGGAAGTGGATTTACGTTAGCAGGCGCTGCTGCTACTGCAACTTCCTGGTGATGGAGAAATGGCTCATGTTCTCTTTTTACGATGAGAGTTTCACTGATCTTCTTGGATCTAGCCAAAAACCATAACGAAATCGCATCTGCCATTAAATTAATAATAGGGGCCGTTATCGCCATAGGAATAGCCAAAGCCGTGCCTAGGCCATTCCAAGCCTTCGTGATCTGAAAATGCTGATGAACCGCTTGATCAATCTGCAAAGCATAGTCCAGAGAGGTTTTGAGATGCTTCACTTGTTCTAGGGAAAGTACAGGAACGTCCGATTGGATTACCCAGTCCTGAACCCCGCCATTTTGGGTCATCTTAATATATAGCACCTCTTTGCCCTGCTCTCGCAATGCGATGATCCGCTTCGCTCTCTCGCTTGCGTTTTCGCCAAGCCAACTTGGCACGATTCCATAACGAGTCAGGGTTTTGTCATCGACATTAAGGCTATTTTTCAGGATTCCGAACTGAAGCCCATACCTTGACAGTTCATTTGCCAACTTCAAGTATTCTGTTGACGCTTCTTTTTTCTTCCCGGCTAACAGTCCAAGCAGGGTTTGACTTTTTGCGGTCTTTCTTATAATCAATTGCACCGAATATCCAGCCTTTTCCCACCGTTTCACGTCAAGCTGGTAATCGCTGCAGTCCATCCCCTTTTGCTTCAGATAATTTGCATTTCCAACAAATAATTCCGAGTTGTTAATTTTCCCTCTCAGTCCCTGCTCTTCTTCCTCAACATGGAAAGCCGTGCGCAAGGTGCGTGAGGAAAGTTCGACTTGCTTTAGCACTTCCGCTTTCCATCGATGCTGGCTTTTCTTCATGAGAGAGCCGGCAAAGCACCACACTTGCTCTTTGTCTGGTTGGTCGGAAATCAATTGAATCTCTTCATTATGGCGATCAAAGATCTGGGTGGTATCCTCGAATAACAATACTCTTGTCCGTGCAAGCCGTGCTAATGAACCGTTTTCAGGAAGGATTAATCCTCTTTCTTCAGCAAAGAGCTGGGCCTGATTCCATGCATATTCCGCAGGAACTGTAGCCGGCCGCGGATTCGCAGCCAAAAGAACCCCCATCCCGCGCATTGGGTCACGGGTTACAGCCATTGTGGCTGCCCCCAGAGCCAATCCCCATTTTGAAGCCCTATTACTGTACGATTGGATCTCTGGCGACAAGGGGGAAGTTCCATCTCCATGATAGTTTGATTGAGTCTTGCTGCGTTTCCAATTCAGATATTGCAAGATACTTATCCCGGCCAAAACCACTAGGTTTTCTCGGATCAGCGCAAGTGACAAAGCGCTGGCTCCAAGTAATAAATCAGAATTCACCCTTTTATCCTTTGAAAACTGCTGGACTCCTTTCTTGAAAAAAGGGTATCCTGTCGCAATGGAAACCAATCCTGCCAAATGAAAAGCTGCAGGGCTTCTGGCCAAGGATGACTTTCCCAGAAATACCTGCTTAATCCCCAATACAGCTAGCCCACCCATGGATAAGGCAAGCGGCAGCGGTACCCGCTCTGTTGCGCGTAAAGATCCGGTCATCTGAGGTACCTTTCGGAATGGCTCAGGAATGGGCTCACATCCCGCCTCTTCTCCAAACTGGAAAGCAGCTGCCACTTCTTTATTTGCTGCGGTTGTGGCTTGGTCCGTTTGACCCTCATGATCTGCCTGGCGATAATAGGCGGATTCTTCTACGGATTGAATAATCTGACATATCTCACGAAGGGAAATTCGCTTTTCCTCATAAGTAACAAGTACTCTGCCCGTCGCGGTACAGGGATTCACAATGAGGATGCCATCCCTTTTTTGCAGCTTGCTCAAGATGAACTCTGCCGTTCTTTTGTTGTTTTTAAGACCAAATACTTCTACTCGAACTCTCCCGGGCAAAGCACGAATGAACCTTTCTTTCATTTGTATTTCGGGCATAAAATTTCTCCTTACTACTTATGAAAATCCGCATTGGCATAAAACTGTTCATACTAAGTTCCGTTCAACTTATATTGATTAAATTTAAGTTTGGACAAATTCTATTGATCTTTATACCGAAATGAAACGGTTACAAAATATTTATTTTTTTAGAATATTTTCCCTTTTTTATGGAAATAATATTTTAAAAAGTTCGCATGGAGAAAGGAAATTACGATGTTAAAACTATTCAGATCGCCAGTTGGAATTGCCCTAACCATTGCCGGCGTGATTCTAGCCATCTCCCCAGAAGCAAGACAGGCTACACGAAGAGTAGCCGTAAAAGGTACGTCTTTCATCCTAGGCCTTGTGGATGATATTAAGGATTCATCTTCCAGGATGATCGCAGAAGAGTATTCAAATGAAGAGAAGGTGCAGGCAGAAAGGAATGCCATGCCTCATGAAAGCCTTCATTTTGACGAATATGCCCTTTATGAGGATCCAAGAGAACTTCCAAAATCAAGAATTCCTTTAATGCCATGACTGATGATGCGCTAAAGCACAAAGTAGAAAAAATAAATCCGCTTGAACACAGGTAAAATAAGAAATCAAAAGGAGGAGCTATTTCAGCTCCTCCTTTTCAATATCAAACTCTTTGGTCAATTCTTGAATAACCAAATCTAGCGTCTGTATTTGGACCATAATATTTTGTTTCATATCGTGAAGTTATCAGAAGATCATATATTAATGTTAAAACGGTTTCATGGAAGGAGGGTACCCTATGTCTGACACCCGAGATTCCAACAATTCAATACGCGTACCCTGCAGTGCTCTTTGGCTACTTTTTTCTCGGATATACAAATATTTATTCCGAAAAAATTCATGAATACCTCCCATCTCTGTTAGCAGTTTCCATCTCACTTCCTCTAATATCGTCGGCGTAACTCCACCGGCTCCCGACTCATCCGTCAAGCTACCCTTTCATTTCAGCTAAAAGAAAAAGAAGTAGACGAGTGGTCTCATCTACTTCTTTATGAGCTAAACAGCAGGCTTGTCCTGCTTCTTTTCAACAGAAATCAATTCAGGCTTTTTTTCTTCAGCCTTCACTTCTTCTTTATCTTCACCATAGACTAGCCCTTTTGTTGCGTTCTTGAATTCTGTTAAGGTACGTCCACAAGCTCGTCCCAATTCAGGCAATTTGGAAGGACCAAATATGATTAAGGCGATGACTAGAATTAAAATCAAACCAGGGATTCCCATATTAGAGAACATGTCACTTCACTCCCTTCAAATTTTAGTTCTAGAATTTTTTAGACAAACTTCAGGTGGTGACAGGCACTCTTAAATTGTAACCAGGGCGTCATAAATCTTCGTTAAGCCCGGCTTTCCGTTTTCTACCCGGAACGAAACCCGTGTTGCAATCGGAGCATCGGGCCGACTCACATACGGCAGCACCCGATAGTCCGCTTGCAGGCTTTCAGGGGTGATCGTACAGCGTACGTATCCGCGCTGGTTGTTATAAAACTTGATATGCGGATTTTCTTCCATATAACGTTGGGCATTGCTGTTGGTATCGGCTCCGTCTCCACCAGAAGAGATCGAGGTACCGACAAATTCTACCCCAATTGTTGCAGAATCCGGATTATTGAAATCCGCCTTGATTTCGTTGGTCCAGTTGGCATGAACATCACCCGTCAAGACAACCGGGTTGGAAACGCCATGCTCAGTAATGTAGTTGAGGATTCGGTCACGGTTAGCCGGATAGCCGTCCCATGCATCCATGCTGAACTGTTCGCCGTCTCCGCTCTTATAATCCCGCTTGGCAAAGAACACCTGCTGGGCAATCACATTCCATGTTGCCTTGGAGCGTCCAAGACCTTCCAGCAGCCAACGCTCTTGCTCCGCTCCGGTCAGGGTGCGATTCGGGTCAGTAGACTCGGCAGTCGGCGCTTTCGAACCGTCACCGTTGGCTTGATCGTCACGGTATTGACGTGTATCCAGCACATTGAATTCCGCCAAATTCCCGTAGGTTAAGCGACGGTAAAGCTGCATGCTGGATCCGTTGGGAAAGGATGAACGCCGGAGCGGCATGTGCTCATAGTAAGCCTGATAAGCTGCAGCGCGACGCAGGATAAACGGTTCTACCGGCTGGTCTTTTTCCGGGATCAAGCCGGCAAAGTTGTTCTCCACTTCATGGTCATCCATCGTAACCACCCATGGGAATGCGGCATGCGCTGCGCGCAGGTCGGCGTCGCTTCGGTATTGCGCATAACGGTTTCGGTAGTCTTCTATAGTAATAATCTCGGACCCGATATGCGTACGGACATTTCCATTCGGGGCTTTGTATTCATTTCCCCCATACTCATAGATGTAATCGCCAAGATGGAAGACTAAATCCAGATCTTCCTCCACCATACGGCGGTAGGCTGTAAAATAGCCATGTTCATACTGCTGGCACGAAGCAAAGGCAAAAGTCATCTTGGAAACGTCCGCACCAAAGGGCGGCAACGTTTTTGTACGGCCGACCGGGCTGGTTTCATTCCCTACTTTGAACTGATAGAAATAGACGCTATTCGGCTGCAGTCCATCAACCTCGACATGAACCGAGTGCCCAAGCTCGTATCTGGCAAATTCCACTCCATGCTGTACCACATGCTTGAATTCCTCATCTGTAGCGACTTCCCATCTTACCGGCACGTCGTGGCTAGGCATTCCCCCTCCGTTCATCGGATCAGGCGCCAATCTCGTCCATAGCACAACGCCATCCGGCAGAGGATCTCCTGATGCCACCCCAAGAGTGAAGGGATACGTTTTGAAAAAGGGCTCAGCCCCAATTACTCTTGGTCCCTGCAGCGTACCGGCAATGGTTAATCCCAGCGAAAGCGCAGCAAATTTGCCTGTGGCGCGAAGAAAACCCCGACGATCCATATCACCTGATTTCCATTCATCCAAGTTCATCATGTTCTTTAAAAGATTGAGTTTTTCTTGATCCATGTCCACTTGCTCTCCTTCTCCCTATGATTTCTTGTAAACTATCAACTCCTAAAATATTAAAGATAAAATATTAAGTATGAATAAAATCATTTTATTTATTTTGTAATCGCTCAAAATCAGTCCTAAAGTTTCAGAATATAGGATGGCATATATGATCATCGGACGATCGAAGCGAGCAAAGGGTGAGGATCAAAGACCTTTGTACCTAAAAAACAGCCGATTCGGTTCGTTGCTTTCCTTGAAAAGAGAACCAAGTCCCAGAAAAATGTAAAGATTTTTTTAAGGGACTGGACGATGAATTTTACTTTTCGTCTATCGAACATGGGTTGCAAAAAAAAGACCGTCTTCAATGCATTAGAAACGGTTAGCTGAACAAATAAATGAATCAGGGTTATCTACACATGTTTGTTCATTTTTGTTGAAAGCGTGATACTAATCGCAATCAAAACCCACGGTAACCGTAATTCCATGATTGTCGTTAGCATCCTTATGGCAGCTTGGCTTATTTATTGTCATCGGTACATACGGTTATACCCTTCTCCTCTTTTCCATAGTCCATCACCTAATCAGGATCCCCAAATCTTCAAGACGATTTATGTTTCTGTTTATCTTTTCTCTTGGGGTGAGTTTGGGGGCCATTTTGAAATTATTGAGTTTTTATCAGACATGGTATCCCACTCTTCCACTCCAGCCCAACCCAGTCTCAGAGATACTAATTTAGATTTGCTTTTTAACGTAATGGAATCGATAGTAGCAGGTTTCCATTTGGTTTTTAAGCCTTTAATAATTGACTGTTCCCAAACGAAAAACTTTGATTAACCATCAAAACAGGTCATTTGGGCTATGGTTTGCTTACCTAATAAACGGGATGCTATCATCAGAATAACAAAAGCACCAATCGGCCGTAAACGAGTTCTATATAATCCAACATCTTACACCCCCTGGACAACTAACACTAGAACAACACGAGCCGACTTATCAGGTGATAATCGGCTCCTTCGTTATATCTTTACTGAAGCTCTGGAGGTATATCTCTTTTGTGTTCATTTTCCTTTACTTCTGTAAAGATGTTAGAACTTGAGCTAACACTTGTCGCCAATGGTTTTTGAAAATATTTATCCAATATTTTTTCCAATTCCCCAATCGTTACAGGCTTAGCGTGATGCATTAGTTCATATCCAAGCTGTCCATTCGGTTCGATTGTTGCCGTTTTAACATCCTTAATACTTGAAATGCCAGCTTGTCGGAGTCTCATCTCTATATCGTCTACAGTTACCCTGACTTTTCTTAGGTTATTAGATTCAAGGACTCCATCCTTAATTACTACGGGTGACTTACCAGTTATTAATTTTTCTATAAAGTTAAATTTAACTTCTAAATATTCAACAAGCATGAGAAAAGCAATAAACACACCAGCTGCAGTGAGGGCCTGACCAAGGCTTTTTCCTGCAAGCGGGGCAACGATTATCGTTCCGATGGAGATCATTACAATTGTTTCGGCAACGGTCATTTGTGAGATGGACTTCCGACCGGCAATGCGAAGAAGAATTAACCCTCCAAAAATCAATAAGAGCGACTTCCAAATAATTTCCATATCAGGAAACCCCCATTTAGAATTTATTTTTAGATTACCCACTCACATATTCATCCAATTCTTACCCCATTCTTTAAATTGACTAACAAAAGGAGGTCAGCATATGAAAGACCCCAATAAACAAACTCCGTGTGAAAGTTTTGCCAAGGCACAACGCAAGCTTTGGGGATTTACATTCTTTTGCAAAGATTGGGTGTTTCCCATCTATTCTCTTGATTGTGGTTATTATTGTTACATACTTCATCCTAAAATCTAACTAAAAGTATATCCAAGTAATTTGGAACAAATATTATAACTGATATTAATCAAAGGAGGTGGCAAAAATGAATGCTCAACGCGCACAAGAAATTGCTTCTTCGCCAAACATGGCTAATGTAAGCTATAACGGGCAACAGATCTACATTGAGCATGTGGATCAGGATAATGGGACTGCTACGGTTCATCCCCTTAATGAACCAAATAATAAGCAAAGTGTATCTGTAGAGAGCCTGATTGAACAGTAATGCTGAGTATCAATCACCACCCTTCTGAGTGGTGATTTTTTAATGGCTGCAATCGATGGCTCTTCCTAACGTTTTCGAACTTACAATAAAACAGACACATGATATTAAATCATGTGACCAAGACTTTTTTGATAGAAATTCGTTGATGTACTTTTCATTTTGCATTACAGATAGATTCCCAATTACTTGATATTGCTGAAAAATAAAGCCGACTTTTCGACGAATCTCTTGAATCGTGTTCTTTCCATAAATCATGCCGTCAAGTTTAATTTGTCCGCTTGTAGGCTGAACCAGGCCGTTTAAACAACGCAAGAGAGTGGATTTTCCTGCCCCACTGGAGCCTAAGACAACAAAAACTTCTTCATCTTGGATAGAGAAGTTGACTTTGTCCAAAACGAGATTTTCCCCAAACTTTTTTTGTCAGGTCATTTATTTCTATCAAGCTGCTCACCCCTTTCTATTGTGTTACCTCTTCATATTTCGCATGGTTATGTTAATCAAGATCTCCATCTTTATTAATAGATGGTTAAGGTACGATGCAAAAGTCAGATACTATTTATTAAGATTTTTAATAAGTGTCAAAGCAAAATATAATAATTAATACACCTTATTCCGACTTGATTTATAGGAATAAGGTAGATAAGATGGAATTAACGAATTTTTCATGAAAAGTCACAATAAGAATTGCTGTTAGCAGTCGTTATAAAATAAGGTAAATTTTTATATTCCTTTGTGAGGTGGAAACATTGCAACTTCAGGTAATGAACAGTCCGTTTAATCAGGAGCAAGCAGAACTCCTTAACCGCCTTCTGCAGACCTTGACAGAATCACAAAAAATCTGGCTTAGCGGTTACCTCTCCGCGTCTGCTTCCGTATCAGGGCAAGTAGCAGTAACTCCTCAGAGGACGGGGCAGGCCATCTCTAAAGATGTGACCATTCTTTACGGATCACAGACGGGCAATGCGCAGAGGCTTGCGGAAAAATCAGGCAAGAAGCTTGAAGAGCGCGGTTTCCAAGTCACCGTTTCGTCCATGAGCGATTTTAAGCCGAACAATCTGAAGAAAGTCCAAAACCTGCTTATTGTTGCGAGCACACATGGAGAAGGTGAACCGCCGGATAACGCGATCTCGTTCCACGAGTTTCTTCACAGCAAGCGGGCGCCAAAGCTTGACGATCTCCGCTTTTCTGTTTTGTCGCTCGGCGACAGCTCCTACGAGTTTTTCTGCCAGACGGGAAAAGAATTCGATCAGCGGCTGGAAGAGCTCGGCGGCACACGGCTATATTCGCGAGTGGATTGCGACCTTGACTATGAAGAGCCGGCAGCCGAATGGCTGGAAGGAGTTTTTGCCAGCTTAAGTGAAGCGCATGGAGGAAGCACGGCCCCTGCCCTTGCAGCGGCACCTCAAACAGGTGAATCCGTGTACTCCAGAACGAATCCGTTTAAAGCAGAAGTGCTTGAAAATATCAATTTGAACGGGCGTGGCTCGAATAAAGAAACGCGCCATCTCGAATTATCGCTTGAAGGGTCTGGGCTCACCTTTGATCCGGGTGACAGCTTGGGTATCTATCCAGAAAACGATCCTGATCTTGTAGACATTCTTCTTGAAGAAATGAAGTGGGATCCGGAAGAAAAGGTGACCATCAATAAACAAGGAGATGTTCTTTCTCTTAAAGAGGCGCTTCTCTCTCACTTTGAAATAACCGTGTTAACCAAACCGCTTCTTCAGCAAGCGGCAGAGCTTTCAAAAAATGAGGATTTGCGCGAGCTTTTATCTCCAGGCAATGAGGAAAGAGTAAAAGCATATCTTGCGGGGCGCGATTTGATTGATTTAGTCCGTGATTTTGGTCCATGGGATGCATCGGCGCAAGCGTTTATCTCCATCCTCCGGAAAATGCCGCCACGTCTTTATTCCATTGCGAGCAGCTTGTCCGCTAATCCGGATGAAGTTCATTTAACCATCGGAGCCGTCCGATTCGAAGCACACGGGCGCGAACGGAAAGGCGTCTGCTCCATTTTACTCGCGGAACGTGTACAGCCAGGGGACACACTGCCCATTTTCATTCAGCACAATCCCAACTTCAAGCTGCCAAAGAATCCGGATACGCCGATTATCATGGTTGGTCCAGGAACAGGTGTTGCGCCGTTCCGTTCCTTTATGCAGGAGCGCGAAGAAATGGGAGCGGCAGGAAAGTCATGGATGTTCTTCGGTGACCAGCATTTCGTGACCGATTTCCTTTACCAGACAGAATGGCAAAAATGGCTGAAAGACGGCGTGCTAACCAAAATGGATGTCGCATTTTCGCGTGACACGGACGAAAAAGTATATGTGCAGAACCGCATGCTGGAACATAGCAAAGAATTGTTCGAGTGGCTTCAAGAAGGCGCGGCCGTTTACATTTGCGGAGATGAGAAAAACATGGCACGGGATGTCCATCAGACGCTGATTGAAATTATCGAAAAAGAAGGCGGCATGAGCCGTGAACAAGCGGAAAGCTATCTGGCCGACATGCAGCAGCAAAAACGTTACCAGCGTGATGTATATTAAATTTCAAGCGAAAAGGAGTATTTTCAAATGGTGAAACCAATTTTAAAAGCCCCGGACGGCCCACCGAGCGATGTTGAGCGCATAAAAAGAGAAAGCGACTACTTGCGCGGTACGCTGAAGGAAATGATGCTCGACCAGATCAGCGCTGGAATTCCCGACGATGACAATCGCCTGATGAAATTTCACGGCAGCTACTTGCAAGATGACCGGGATCTCCGGAATGAGCGCCAAAAGCAAAAGCTTGAACCTGCTTATCAGTTTATGCTTCGTGTCCGTACGCCGGGCGGTGTCGCAACCCCGGAGCAATGGCTTGTTATGGATGAGCTGGCCCAAAGCTACGGAAACGGCACCTTAAAGCTGACCACGCGCCAGGCTTTTCAGATGCATGGTATTTTAAAATGGAATATGAAAAAGACAGTTCAGAAAATCCATGCTTCCCTATTAGATACCATTGCAGCGTGCGGCGATGTAAACCGAAACGTCATGTGCAATCCGAATCCCTATCAGTCTGAGATCCATTATGACGTATATGAATACGCCAAGCTGTTGAGCGATTACTTGCTGCCGCGTACGCGAGCGTATCATGAAATCTGGCTGGATGAAGAAAAGGTAGCCGGCACGCCTGAGACCGAAGAAGTTGAACCGATGTACGGACCGCTATATCTGCCGCGGAAATTCAAGATCGGCATTGCTGTCCCTCCTTCCAATGATATTGATGTCTATTCGCAGGACCTTGGCTTCATTGCGATTGTAGAAGGCGGCAAGCTGATTGGATTTAATGTAGCCATCGGCGGAGGCATGGGGATGTCCCATGGTGATAAAACCACCTATCCGCAGCTCGCCAAAGTCATCGGCTTCTGTACACCTGAACAAATTCATGATGTCGCGGAAAAAGTCATTACGATCCAGCGTGACTATGGAAACCGTTCCTCCCGCAAAAATGCCCGATTCAAGTACACCGTTGACCGGCTTGGGCTGGATACGGTTAAGGCTGAATTGGAAAACCGCCTGGGCTGGAGCCTGGATGAAGCGAAGCCTTATCATTTCGACCATAACGGAGACCGCTACGGATGGGTGGAAGGCATTGAAGGAATTTGGCACTTTACGCTGTTTGTCCAAGGCGGCCGTGTTGCTGATTTTGAAGATTACAAGCTGATGACCGGCTTGCGCGAAATCGCCAAGATCCATACCGGTGATTTCCGCCTAACAGCTAATCAAAACCTGGTGATTGCCAATGTAGCCAGCGAGGAAAAGCAACGGATCAGCGAACTGATCGAGCAATACGGTTTGACCGACGGCAAGCACTATACCGCACTCCGCCGCAGCTCGCTAGCGTGCGTTGCCCTTCCGACGTGCGGATTGGCAATGGCGGAGGCCGAACGCTACTTACCGAATTTACTCGAAAAGATTGAGGTTATTATCGATGAAAACGGCCTGCAGGAAAAAGAAATTACCATCCGCATGACCGGCTGCCCGAACGGCTGTGCCCGCCCGGCGCTCGGCGAAATAGCCTTCATTGGTAAAGCTCCCGGCAAATACAACATGTATCTCGGCGCAGCTTTTGATGGAAGCCGCCTAAGTAAAATGTATCGTGAAAACATCGGTGAGGAAGAAATTTTGAGGGAACTGCGCGAGCTTCTTCCCCGCTACGCGAAGGAAAGACAGGATGGCGAGCATTTCGGTGACTTTGTCATTCGTACTGGCGTCGTCAAAGCCGTGACAGACGGCACGAACTTTCATGATTAGTTGAGGGATCTGCCGTTAACAGGAGATTCTCCGACTAATCAACGGTTTAGATGAATATCGCAAAAAATAAGCGGACTTTTTCCGGCTAACCCTCAAAAAACATGATATGTTTGTCTGTTTTAGAGAAATAACCGGACTTCGTCCGCCTATTTTTGCTAAAAATCATCCATTTTTAAAAATAGTCTGACTTACTCCTGTTATCCGAAACCCGCCTTCTATTAATCGACAGTCTCAACATTCAAATAGTTGGAGATTGGCCAACTAAATCCTATTTCATGACTTTTTTATGCAAAATAGCTGGAATAACTCCCACTACTGGCAGTGAAATGCCCAAAATGAAGGACTTGATTTGAACTAGATGGAGCTTATCCAATTATTTCGTCTTTTTTTAAATTAATTTTAGCTATAAATGGCGATTTTCCACTTATTCAATCTAGGCTTCATTATTGGTAATTTATTTCCCTTATGGTATTCATTATAATGAGGGACTGATCCAGCTATTGTGATAAAAACAAGCTGACGCGCTGCGCCAGCTTGTTTATTTACTGCATCATCTCCAGTCTCCCGCCTTCAGGTCTCTCTTTTCTCCCTCCTCCAGGACCATTCGGGCTCCGAAGTGACCGCTTCTAGCTTCTGTCACTCCCGATTCGTTCAACCAGGTTACAGGGGTTGCTATCTCAAACCCTACCACCTTGGTTCCGCCCTGATAGCTTCCATCACTAAAAAGGCCATATGCTGCAGTGCCGCTTGCAGTTCCTCCAGAATAAAGAGTATAGCTAGCATCTTGCTTCAGGTTCGGTGAGCTGATGACGATCGATTGATAATTTTTGGACGGTGCAAAAGTGACTACGTTGTTCCCTTCACTGTCTTCCAAATGAACTATCGTTCCCGCCTGCTGTGTCTGGGAGTAAGTCATGATGACAGCGAATTGTTCAGATCCTTCCGTCGGTGCTTGAGCCATCCCTGAGCTCCCAGCCGCTACCAGGAATCCACCGCTCATCTCAAAGGTGTCTTCATAATCCAAGGACCCGTTGTTGTTCCCAGTTGGGCCATTAACAATTACAGTACCGCCGGTCATAAATATCGATCCGTTCGCATCCAAGCCATCCCCTGCAGCATCAACGGATACCACACCGCCATTGATCGTCAGCTTGTTATTCTTTGAGCTGCTAAATTGATTTTGCCCGGGACGCCCATTTGTAGAAGAGCCGTCATTCCCTCCTGCATCACCATGTTAAAAACAATCCGAAACGAAGGCTTATCTACGCCTGTCATCCTGCTTACAGCCAAGGGGGAAATCTCCGATAAAGTGGCTGGGCTGGATTATGGGGCCGATGACTATATAGCCAAACCGTTTTCAACAGAGGAACTCCTGGCAAGGATTAGAGCCGCGTTGAGGCGTAAAGGGGAGGTATTGCCGGATGATGCGTTAAAGTTTGGTGATATCGAATTGAATACCGTGAATCTTAAGCTGTCGAGTAAAGGAAAGGAAATCAAGCTGATCTTGAAAGAAAGTGAATTGTTAGAGCTACTGATGATGCGGAAGCATGCCGTAACCTCTAAAGAGCAGATCATCGAAAAGCTTTGGGGATTCGATTCCAAAGTGGAACATAATAATGTGGAGGTTTATATTTCCTTTTTAAGAAAAAAGCTTACGTTTCTCCAATCATCCGTACGAATTACCACCATCAGGGGCGTAGGGTATGTGCTGGAGGTGGCCGCCTAGTGTTTAATCAAATTCGCGATCGATTTCTTCTTGTGAATTTGGTGATCATCTCGGTGATGATGCTTTTATCCTTCGCCTCGATCTACATGATCACGTATCAAAACGTGCATCATGATATTGATATGGAATTGCACAAAATCTCGGATTTCTACCGCAAGCACAATGATGATCCGGGTCCTCCGCTGCCAGACAGAGATCCCCAGCAATCACCGGAAGATAAAAAGGCGCCTCATCCTCCAGAACGTTCGGGTTCCTTCTTACTACAAACCGATAAACAAGGGGAGATCACAGATGTTACTTCGCGTTTTGAAATGGACCGTGAATTTTATCATCCTGCCGTAGATGAGGTATTATCTCAAAATAGGAGCATTGGTCAAGTAAATGTGAATGGCAACCATTGGGCCTATACCGTACAGGAAACTTTTGATGGATACCAATTGATCTTCCTTGATATTACGGCCCAGCAAGGGATTCTTGCCAATCTCGTCTATACCTTCATCTTAGTGGGATCCGTCATGCTTATTGTCATCTTTTTCATCAGCCGTTTCTTCGCCAACCGGTCCATCGCTCCAGTTAAAGAGGCCTTCGAAAAACAGAAGCAATTTATTGCCGATGCCTCCCATGAATTGAAGACCCCGCTTGCCATTATTAATACCAATGCAGATGTCTTATTATCTAATCCGGAAGATACGATTCACAAGCAGGCAAAGTGGCTGCATTACATCAAATCCGAAACGGAGAGAATGGCCAAGCTGACCAATGATCTTCTATACTTGACCGAAATGGATGACTCTAGAGCGAGGATGATCTTTACGGAGTTTAATGTAAGCGAAGTTGTTAAAGGATGTCATCTTAACGATGGAAGCCATAATCTTTGAGAAACATCTTTCCTTTAATTATGAGACTGAACCTCATTTGACGGCATACGGCAACAGCGAGCAAATCAAACAAGTCATCCTGATCCTCTTGGATAATGCGATTAAATACACCAATCCTCAAGGTTCTATCAATATCACGCTTAAAAAGCAGCATCATGATATTCTTTTTTCGATTGCCAATACGGGTGAAGGCATTTCATCAGAACATCTAGAGCGGATCTTTGATCGATTCTATCGAACGGATCCATCCAGGGCACGCAAGCACGGCGGATACGGCCTTGGGTTAGCTATAGCGAAAGCCATTATGGATCAACATAAAGGCAAGATCTATGTCAAAAGCGTGATCCAGGAAAAAACCACGTTCTACATTCAACTTCCTTTGGCATCATCATAACATGGGATGAAAATAATGAGGGTCCGATTATCCAACGATTGATAAGTTGGTATGTCGGACCCCATTTGTCTACTCAGTGTTAGTGTTATCCCGTAATTTCCCAATTGGGATTCCCCAATGTAATTAGTGAAACCCTTGGTATCATAAAATACTCTCTTTACTATTCTTTAACATGGGCGTCAGGAGCCTTGTCCGCTACAAGATTCAAGATGATGTTATGTTCTAGCAACGCCTTAAGCCCACAGAGCACCATGGTATACCCACCCATAGAGTCAATCGCTTGATTTACGATATCATCTCCCTTTCCTGTAAACCCGGAGTTCGTAATCGTGACAAAGGTTTCGTTATCTGTCCGAGAAGCAAACATCCACTCAACTATGGTCCTGTCTGATGATTCGACCAAAATCCGCTTGTTTGGCTCTATTTCTTTTACAAGAACGGTATCCCCAACACCGTACATCTCCCAATCCCAACGGACATGCTTTCCCGCCTCTAATCTTCCGCTGCTTTTGGTGAACCAAAATTTCGTCGTAATTACAGGATCGATAAAAGCTTCAAACACCTCTTCAACTGGTCTTCTAATCAGCATTTCTGTTCTTACAACCGGAATATGATTTAGCGTTTCCATTTTGATTACTCCTTTCACCTAGCAAATGATATGTTATGATTCTAATCCATTGCAACCACATCTATCCGTATCTATTATTCCACATCCACTTTAGAGTCGCCAGAAGTTGGCTCCTTTGCTGTATTTTTTTATTGCCTTAGCAAAAAATAACATTAAAACTGTCTTGGAGGAAAATAAATGGAGACAGCACATCATATATGACTAACATCGGCAGAGATATCTAATCTTTGGAATACCTACATAAATGACTTTTTAGATACTTTTTATTTGCATTACATAAAGCAAATGAGTCGAATTGGAATTGGAGCCCATGATTAGCCTTGTCGTTGGCTGCTCGTTCAGATATTCGAGAATTTTATCATGATTGCCTTCTTGAAGCTGCGATATTAATAGAAGCTTTTCTTATCAACGTGCCGTTATCATATTGCTTCCTGCTCCAGAAGACAATGAATGCGGTAGCTATGAGCCCCAATGCCCCTGTAAAGTAAAAACCTGCCTCGATCCCCAGAATGGAATTCAGCAGCCCTGCAAGAAAAGGCCCAACGAACATTCCGATTGCATACAGTGCTTGATAAACACCCATTGCCGTGGCTCTTTTTTCCTGCGGAATCGTTTCGATGGCCATACCCAGCAGCAATGGAAAGAGCAGTCCCAGAGAGAATCCATTCAAGCCTTGAATGATGCATAGCAGCTCTTTGGTCTCAATAAACGGTGTACCAAGCGTGAAACATGCCGTGAACAAAAAGGCAAATTTTAGAGAATTCCATTGACCTAGAATCGGAACAAGTACCTTTCCCATAAAAAGAGTGGCAACCGCATGGGGAATCATAAAAGAAAACACGATCAGGCTTAGATCACTGGCCTGAAGTCCAATATTTAAGGCATAGGTAGGAATGAATCCAAACATCGTCGTAAAGATAATACTGTGAGCAAGAATGGATAATAAAGAAACCTTCAATATCACCGGTTCTCTCATGACAGATGCGAGATCTTTCCATTGTATCGGCGTTCTCATGATTCCCTCTTTAGGCTCAAATATAAAAAAGGAAAGCACAGTCCCCATAATGGCGACCATCCCGCCCATCCAGAATGGAGCCTTCCAGCCCCATTCATCCACAATATAACCGCTTAAACTCATGCCTAGCAATTGAGCCAACACGACAACAAATGAAATATTACCCATAGCGTGATGAACTTCCCGGTCTGCAAAATAACTGGCATATAAAACGGTGAAAGCGACCCAGGTAGCGGCAGCAATACCCGCTAGTGCACGAGAGATAAGTACCCAGCCTAGACTATCTGTCAAGGCAAAGGTCAAGCAGCTAGATACACTCGTTACCATTCCAAAGATGATGAACGGTCTTCTTAATTTTACAAGATCCGAAAAGATACCCAAGGGAAGCCGAAATAAGAACTGCATGAGCCCGTAGCTGCTCAAAACCAGCCCGATAAATGTATAGCTCCCTCCCATGGATTCAATATAGGGAGATAGAATAGGAACATAAAGAAAATGAGAAAACCAAAGAACGAAAGAAACGATTAAAAAAATAGATCTGTCTCTAGCAAAAGCACCCAAATCATCATCTCCATGTTTTGAATGAATAAAGAGAAAGAGTACCAAGCCACAACCTGGTACCCTTGAATTTCAATGCCATGTAGAATAATTATCGTAGTAATTCGCTTTTAATTCGATCGAGGTTGTAACGGCAGGATTCATCAGCTCTTTCTTCCT